>JAWSUQ010000035.1:9085-12644 GCA_033549265.1 Bacillota bacterium | reverse complement strand
CCTTGGACAGGATTCCTAGGTGATCCTGTAGTTAGAAAATATGGTATCAAAATGGTGGACTGGACTATTCCAGGCGTGGCAGTGCTACTAGGTCGAGCTAAAACTAGTCAGGATGCTAAAAAGCTAGTTGAAAAGCTTATGGGTAAAGGTATGATGTTATTCCTTTGTGACGAGATAATTGAGCAGCTGCTAGAGGAAAATGTTAAGCTAGGTATTGATTATATTGCCTTCCCCCTTGGGAACTTTACTCAGGTAGCTCATGCTGTAAATTACGCTCTTAGAGCAAGTATGGCTTTTGGTGGTATAGCTCCAGGAGAAAGAGATCTCCACAGAGATTATCAATACCGTAGGGTATTAGCCTTTGTGTTACAGCTTGGAGAAAGAGATGAGGTAAAGATTGCTGCTAGTATGGGTGCAATGTTTATCGGATTCCCAACCATAACAGATCAGCCTCTTGGAGAAGATGAGCAGATTAAAGATTGGTACATTTCTGTACCTAATTACGATGAAATGGTGCAAGTAGCCTGTGAGCTGAGGGGTATTAAGAGTACTAATATTGAAATTGATATACCTGTTAACCATGGACCTGCCTTTGAGGGCGAAACTATTAGGAAGAATGACACTTATGTAGAGTTTGGTGGAGGACGTACTACTGCCTTTGAATTAGTACAAATGGTATCACAGGATCAAATTACTGATGGCAAGGTTGAAGTTATTGGTCCCGATATTGATGAAGTTGAGGAAGGCACTAAGCTTCCGTTAGGTATCATGGTTGATATTTACGGTAGAAAAATGCAAGATGACTTTGAGGGTGTTCTGGAAAGAAGAATTCACTACTTTGTTAACTATGGTGAAGGTCTATGGCACGTAGCTCAGCGGGATATGTGCTGGGTGCGGGTAAGTAAAGAAGCTCGAGCAAAGGGCTTATTATTAAAGCATATGGGCGAGCTATTATTAGCTAAGTTTAAACAAGAATTCCCTGCTATTGTAGACCGGGTACAGGTGACAATCTATACTGGCCAAGAGGCAGTTGAAGAAAAGATCAAGGTAGCTCGAGAGCGCTATCAAGCTAGAGATAACAGACTAAGAGGCTTAGTTGATGAGTCAGTTGATACTTTCTATTCTTGTTTACTATGTCAATCCTTTGCACCAAACCACGTTTGTATAGTTTCACCAGAGCGGGTAGGATTATGTGGAGCAGTTAGCTGGCTAGATGCTAAAGCATCCTTCGAGATTAATCCTACAGGGCCAAACCAGCCAATCACCAAAGGTGAAGCAATTGATGAATTAAGGGGTATGTGGCAAAGTGTAAATGAGTATTATTACACTACCTCTAATAGAAACCTAGAAGAAGTAAATATGTATACTATGATGGACAGACCTATGACTTCCTGTGGTTGCTTTGAAGCTATTATGGCAATTGTCCCTGAAGCTAACGGAATTATGATTACTACCCGAGAGCATAGTGGCATGACTCCTTGTGGTATGACCTTCTCCACATTAGCTGGTTCAGTAGGCGGTGGGGTGCAAACTCCTGGCTTCATGGGAATTGGACGTACTTACGTGACAAGTAGGAAGTTCATTCCTGCTGATGGTGGTATTGCTAGAATCGTTTGGATGCCAAAGGAAATGAAAGATTATGTTCGAGAGGATTTTGTAAAAAGATCGGTTGAAGAAGGCCTTGGTGAAGATTTTATCGACAAGGTTGCAGATGAAACAGTAGGTACTACTGCTGAAGAAATTATGTCTTTCTTAGAAGAAAAAGACCATCCAGCGTTGACAATGGATCCAATGATGTAGAATTATTTTCAGGTAGTCAGCCAGCTTAAAGGCTGACTACCTGCTAATAAAAATTAGACAATATAAAGTAGAAAGGAGACATATAATGGGTTTAACAGGATTAGAAATCTACAAACAACTTCCTAAAAAGAATTGCGGAGAGTGTGGACCTCCAACTTGTTTAGCTTTTGCCATGGCATTAGCAGGTGGAAAAGCTTCATTAGAGTCTTGTCCATATGTTACAGATGATGCCAAGGAGAATTTAGGAGCTGCTTCAGCGCCCCCTATTAAGCTTGTAAAAATAGGTGTTGGTGATGCAGAGGTACAACTTGGTGATGAAACTGAGCTATTTAGACATGACAAAACTTTTTATCATCCAACCGGGGTAGGTTTTTTAGTATCTGACACTCTAAGTAAAGATGAACTAGAGCAAAAAGTAGCAGCTATTAATGATTTAGTGTTTGAAAGAGTAGGACTTCAGTACAAAGTTGACTTTGTAGCTATTAAAGCTGATTCAAATAATGCTGACACCTTTAAAGCAGCGGTTGAAACAGTAGCTGCCAGCACTAAGCAGGCATTAATATTAATCAGTGAAGACCAAGCAGTGGTAGAGCCTGCCTTAGCTATTGTAGCTGATAAGAAACCATTGATATATCCTGCTACTGAAGGAAATTGGCAAGCTATGACTGAGTTAGCTAAGAAGTATAGTGTTCCTCTAGGTGTAAAAGGAAACGGTTTAATGTCACTAGAAACTTTAGTTGAAAGCATAAGCAAAGATTATAAAGAGCTTGTAATAGACTCAGGAAGCACTGGTACCTCAGTAGTACTGGCTGATTTAGTACAAATGAGAAGAGCAGCAATAAAGAAGCGCTTTAGACCATTTGGATATCCGTCACTAGCCTTTTCAACTGAAGGGGACGCAATTGATCAAGTCCTTAGAGCTCAAGCCTTTGTTTCCAGATATGCTAGTGCGGTTATTATTGAGACTACAGAAAAGGCAGCTGTATTGCCACTACTGTCTTGGATCCAAAACCTATATACTGATCCACAAAAACCAATTCAAGTAGAAGAGAAAATCTTTGAAGTGGGTGAGGTAACGCCTGACTCTCCTATATACTTAACTACTAACTTCTCATTGACATATTACAGTGTTGAGGGTGAAGTTGAAGCTAGTAAGATTCCAAGTTATATAATTCCGATTGATACCGATGGAACTTCTGTATTGACAGCTTGGGCTGCTGGCAAATATGAGCCAGAAAAAATTGCTGCTACTCTTGATAAATTAGGTATTGCAGATAAGGTCAACCATAAGAATCTTATCTTACCTGGTTACGTAGCAGTAATCAGCGGTAAGCTCAAAGAAAAATCTGGATGGAATGTAATCGTGGGACCAAGAGAAGCTGCGGGAATCCCAGCTTTTGCTAAGAGTCAGCTTTCATAAAGGGTGATTTAAAATGACTAAACATACTGTGCGATTTCTCCCAAACAATGTTGAAATAGAAGTGGATAGTGGAGTTTCACTACTAGAGGTTGCAAATAAAGCAGGAATTGCTATAAAAAGTACATGTGGTGGAGACGGTAGCTGCGGGAGATGTACGGTTAAAGTGCAGGAAGGCCAAGTTACCAGCATTGGTCAAGGTAATCTCAGTAAAAAAGCGAAAGAGCAAGGTTTGTCTTTAGCCTGCAAATCAATAGTTTCTGAAAACGTTAGCATTGAAGTGCCAAAGGATTCTTTACTCCAGAGCCATCAAATATTGCTAGAAGATAAAAATTTGCTTTC
>JAWSUQ010000035.1:0-9075 GCA_033549265.1 Bacillota bacterium | reverse complement strand
TTAAACGAGTGTTTGTGACACTTGATGAACCTACTCTCACTGAAAATGGAGCTGATTTACCAAAACTGATGTCTGAACTGCGAAAACGCAACCTTCATAATGTCCAAATTGGACTAGAAAATTTAAGAGCTTTACCTGAGGTGTTAAGAGCAGGAAGTTGGCAGGCTACTGTTACTGTTGTAGAAATCGACGGGCAGCAGCGGATTGTTAGTATAGAACCTGGCCATGTTAAAGCACCATTATTGGGATTAGCCATAGACATCGGAACTACTACTGTAGTTGTTAATTTGGTTAATATCGAAACAGGTGAAATTATTGATAGTCAAGGTTCTTATAATAAACAAGCACGCTATGGTGATGACGTAATAACAAGAATCGTTCATGCGACAGATGAGGAAAAGGGCTTAGCAGATCTTCAACAAGCTGTCCTTAATACAATTAATGAATTAGTTGATAAATTGTTAACAGCTAACAATTTAGAGGTTGATCAGCTTAAAGCAGCGGTTGTAGCCGGTAATACAACAATGACCCAGCTTTTCTTAGGGATAAATCCTAAGTATATCCGACTAGAGCCTTATATTCCTACTGTTGCTCAGGTACCAATAATAAAAGCCTCGGAATTAGGCTTAAGGCTTAATTCAGAAGCAATTATTTATAATTTTCCTGCAGTAGCTAGCTATGTTGGTGGAGATATCGTGTCTGGTGTTTTGGCTACTAATATGGCCAAAGAAGATGCAGTCGTATTATTTATTGATATTGGTACTAACGGCGAAATGGTATTAGGCAATCAAGACTGGTTAGTAACCTGTGCTTGTTCCGCTGGACCTGCTTTTGAAGGAGGGGGCATTACTTTTGGTACTCGGGCAATGACTGGTGCCATTGAAAGAGTAATAATTGAACCAAATTCCTTTGAAGTAGAGTTGAAAACAATTGGCAACGGGAAACCAATGGGAATTTGTGGTTCTGGGTTGATTGATGGATTATCAAAGCTGAGAAATGCTGGACTAATAGATCGATCTGGTAAGTTTAATCAAAATATTGACTCAAATCGTTTAAGAAGAACCGATGAAGATTGGGAATTTGTCTTAGCATGGGCAGATGATACTGAACTAGGCAAAGATATTGTTCTTACTGAAAGCGATATAAAGAATATTATTAGGGCTAAAGGCGCTATTTATTCAGGTATTCGTACAATGCTAAAGATGATGGAGCTAGACGGATATGCTATTGAAAAAATAATAATAGCCGGCGGCTTTGGAAACTTCTTAAATATCTCTGATGCTATCCAAATAGGGCTATTACCAGATTTGCCTTTAGATAAATATCTATTCCTTGGCAATAGCTCTGTCAAAGGAGCCAAGATTGCTTTATTGTCAAAAGAAGCTTTGTTAGAGGCTGAAGAAGTTGGTAGAAAGATGACATATTTAGAGCTTTCAGTAGGAAATGCCTTTATGGATGAATTCGTTTCGGCACTATTTTTACCTCATACAGATTTAAGTCAGTTTCCATCGGTTAAACAATAATAGAAAGGAGAGTTGTTATGGCTTTCAATATTCTTAAGGAAAAATACAGTAGTAGTGTAGGTGAAGTTGTACTTGGTGCTACTAAAGATCAAGGTGGTACTAGAAGTCATATAATTACTGTTGGCGGCGATGCAACATTACCATATCTTCATTTTGAAGGAGAAGTAAAAAACAAACCAATAGTTGCTTTAGAGGTAGTTGATGTAGTTCCAGATTGGAACGAAGCTTTAAAAAAGGAATATGCAGATGTAATTGATAACCCAGCAGCATGGGCGAAAAAATGTGTTGACTACGGTGCAGACGCAATCTATGTTAAACTAGATGGAGCCCATCCTGATAGAGCCAATCGTTCTGCAGAAGAATGCGTTCAAACTGTAAAGTCAATTTTGGATGCGGTTGGGGTGCCATTAATCGTTATTGGTTGTGGTGTAGCAGAAAAAGATAATGAGGTTCTTACTGCAGTAGCAGAGGCTACATCTGGTGAAAACCTGCTGATAGGTTTAGCAGAAGAAGAAAACTATAAGTCTTTAACTGCTGCTTGCATGGTGCATAAACACAGTATCATCGCGAGATCTCCGCTAGATATAAACATTTGCAAACAGTTAAATATTTTGATTAATGAAATGAACTTACCTCTAAATAGAATCGTAATTGATCCCATGATTGGTGCTTTAGGATATGGTATTGAATATGCTTATTCAATTATGGAAAGAGCTCGTTTGGGATCTCTACAAAATGATAAAATGCTGGCAATGCCAATGATTTGTACTGTTGGCTACGAAGCTTGGAGAAGTAAGGAAGCAAATGCCAGTATAGAAGACTTCCCAAATTGGGGCGATCAAGAGGTAAGGGGTATTGGCTGGGAAGCAATGACTGCAGCAGCTTTAATTCAAGCTGGGGCAAGCATCTTATTAATGAGACACCCAGAGGCTTTAAAGAAAGTAAAGTCTAATATTGAAGAACTAATGGTATCAAACCAATACTAAATATAAGCCATAGGAGGATATACTATGATCATTATTGGGGAAAGAATTAATGGTATGTTTAAGGATATTGGGGAAGCTGTGAAAAACAGAGATCCCAAGCCACTACAGGAATGGGCAAAGCGCCAAGAAGAAGGCGGAGCACACTACTTAGACATTAATACTGGACCAAGCGTTGAGGATAGAGTTTCAGCAATGCGTTGGATGGTTGAAGTAGTGCAGGAAGTTAGTGATCTTCCTCTATGCCTAGATTCAACTAATTATGATGCAATTGAAGCTGGCTTAGAAATATGTAAAGTTCCTGCAATGATCAACTCATGTCCAGCAGAAAGACCAAAGATTGAGCGGGTTTTCCCAATGGCAGTTAAGTACAATGCAGCTGTAATTGGCTTAACAATGAATGAAAAGGGTATTCCTAAAAACGCAGATAATAGACTAGCCTTTGCAATGGAGTTAGTAGCTGCAGCGGATGAGTTTGGTTTACCAATGGAGGATTTATATATTGATCCACTAATTTTACCAGTTAATGTTGCTCAAGACCACGCACCAGAGGTATTAGAAACTATCCGTCAAATTAAATTCTTATCAAATCCAGCACCTAAAACTGTACTTGGCTTAAGTAATGTTTCTCAGAAATCACCTGACCGTCCCCTAATTAATAGAACATATATGGTGTTAGCGATGGCTGCAGGCTTAGATGCTGCTATCGTAGATGCTAATGATGAGGAATTGATTGATGCAGCGGCAACAGGTTCAATCTTGCTAAACAAGAGCGTTTACTGCGATTCATACATTAAAGTATTTAAAAGTAGATAAGTATATAATATAGTTAATAAAAAAACTTGGCCAAGCGGTCAAGTTTTTTTATTTAGGATAAAATCTGTAGTTACTGGTGAACTTAAGATAAAAGCTTTGATTTAATGATCTAGGAGCTGTTAATATGAAAGTACTGATCGTGACTAATGGAACTTTTCACAATCATTTAAAAGAATCTCAAGACCTGCCAGCATATCATATTTATTGGGGGAGACATTACCAACAAATACTAAAATGTGTTGATTTTTTAAAAGGGAAATCATATAATGTAGATTATTATATCCTATCAATGAGTCATGGATTAGTAGATTACAGAGAAAAAATCCATCAAGAAAAATATGATTGGCGTAGTTGGGGTAAAAAGAAATTAGAAGAATTTGGCAGAGAAAGACAATATAGTAAATATTTTTATGAGCTTATTAAAAATTACCAAGTAGTTTATTTATTATTAAGCAAGGACTTTTTATATCTTTTAAATCTTAAAGGCTTTAACTACGTATTTAATGAAAGCATTAAGCTAATATTCATTTTAGGCTCAGGGAGCTACAATTTGGTCCCAGATTATGAAAATATCGAAAAAATAATTGCTGGACCAACAGAAGCTGCAAAATACAAGATTAATATGTTAGAATTAAAATCATATTTATTAGGTAGTATTATTAAAGAGCTTGTCTAAAGTTAGGAATAATATAGCTTAGTCCTTCCATAAGATAGAATAGGGGGGATTAATGATGAACAAATGGCAAAAAAATGTTTTTGAACTGACAGACCAATTAATATCAGTTATTATTGATAATGAATATATAGCTGTTTCAAAACAAGAGTTATTTCTTTTAAATAAAATTGTACTTAACGTCAAGGAAAAATATCCTGATTTTTCTGCAGCTCAAATTCAAGCTTCAGTTAAAAAGATAATTGCCTCTAGACTACCTCATCCAGCTGCTGTTCTATGTTTTCCAGGACTAAAGGAAAAAATAGTTGTATTGCTACAAACCTATGAAGAAATGCTAACAAAAGAGCTAGCCCCAATACCTAAGCTGTCAAGTACAGAAATGTTTTTAAAGGCATTATTTCCACATCATAAACTGCTAAAGAATTATAAGATTGGTGTAGTTCCTACTGCTTATTTTGTGCCATCAATGAAACTTGCCTTTATTTATAAAGAGCAATATCAAAAATTCAAAGCTTCTATTAGGTATTACAATAAGCATATTGGTCTAAAGTTTATTGTGCTTGAGAACCTATCAACCCATCATGATTTAAAAAGAAGTATTTCAAGGCATTTGATTTAATCTTCATATAATATATATTAATATTAATATTGCGAAAATTATTGCAGATCTCCTATTTCTGTGTTATAATTTATACAAATAGTAGGTGTACTATAACACATGCAATCTAAGGAGGTTGCGGCATGAGTACTGCATTATTATATGATTATCCATCAGTTCAACCTTTATTATGCGAGAAATGCGGCATCCCTATGAAACCATCTGGCATTGCTAACATAGATGTTACTTTATATAGAGGTCAAATAAAGTCAATAGCAAATAACGAGGTACATAATTACCTAGATTGGACTTGTCACAGTTGTTATAATGAGGAGGAAGAAGCTTTGACATCAAAATTAGAAAGTTTTTTGGGCTCTTTTGACGAAAACGTCCAAAGAGTTAGCTTAAAATATAATGATGAACATAAACCTGTTGAAGCTACAGTCTATATGTGTATGGTGACAGGTAATGGCAATAAAGGTCCTTATAGTTTTTATCCGCCTGATGAATTTATTACCCATAATTGGCAAAATAAAAATTATAATGTCTCCTATAGAGGTAAGATGTACTATTTTCCGACAGATTGTTCTACATGCGCTAGTAAGAAATGCAGCGATTGTTCTTCCTTAGAAATAGGAGCTAAATGGATATTAGGAGAAAAAACAATTCCATTAGACTCGGAGCAAACTTTTGACCAGATTGCAGATAAATTATTAGCTAATATATAAAAGCAGACAACGCGTCTGCTTTTTTTTATTCAGATAAATTTTAGGTAAAAATGCCTTTTTTCTTTCATAAGCTAATAGTATAATATTACTTAATATTAATGAGAAGGTGATGATGTGAATAGAATAATAAATAGCTATGATAAAGCCATTATGGATTTAAAGAATGAGTTAATTAAAATGGGGCATAAGGTAGAGGAATTAATAAAACTAGCTATGGAGGCTCTTATCGAACAAAATACTACAAAAGCCCAAGGAGTTATTGCCTTAGAGGATGTAGTTGACGATTTTGACTATGATATAGAGTTTAAGGCATTGGAGATTATATCACTGCAGCAGCCCTCTGATGATGATTTGCGCTCCCTTGCCACTGTGATGAAAATAGCTAAAGATTTAGAGAGAATTGGCGATTTAGCTGTAAATATAGCGGAGATAACTATTAATCTATCAACTAAAGGTGATTATTTTAAAAAGCTAGTAGATATCCCGCGAATGAGCGAGCTGGCAATTAATATGCTAGAAAAATCCTTATTAGCTTATTTAAATATGGATACTGAGTTAGCTTATGCTGTTAATGAGGCTGATGATGAAGTTGATGATTTATATGCTATACTATACCATGAATTGATCAAGTACATGAAAGAAGATGCTAAATATGTTGAGCAGGCTTCATATTTTATCCTAGTATCAAGATTTTTAGAGCGGATTGGAGACCATGCTGTCAACATTGCTGAAATGACTATATATGAGGTGGAAGGCGAAAGAAGGCCTTTCATAAAGTAGCATCTGGATAGGAGGCTAATATGGAAATTGCAACTACATTTGTAATGCTATTCGGAGGTCTAGGTCTTTTCCTGTATGGAACTAACTTAACTAGTGAAGGATTACAAAAAGAAACAGCAGCTAAGATGAATGCCATTATCCAAAAGCTAACAGCAAATAAATATAGTAGTGTCCTAACTGGTATTATTCTGACTGTCTTTCTTCAAAGCAGTAGTGCTACTACCGTCCTTTTAGTCAGCTTTGTCAGTGCATCTATTCTGTCTTTAAGTCAAGCATTAGGAATTATCCTAGGGGCTGCTATTGGTACAACATTTACGGTACAGCTGATCGCCTTTAAAGTAACTGACTATGCTTTATTTTTCGTGGGACTAGGAGCATTTTTGAAACTATTTGGCACCTCAGACCGCTGGAAGAATATAGGCTTAGCAGTATTAGGATTTGGTTTCCTGTTCTATGGGATGGTAGTAATGTCTAATGCTATGCTGCCATTGCGTTCATATCCATTATTTATAGATTCTTTAATTTCCCTTAGTGAACGTCCTATTTTAATGCTATTGGTTGCTACTGTGTTAACCTCTATTATCCAAAGCAGTGCTGCAACCATAGCCTTAGCAATGTCACTAGCGTTTCAAGGAGCCATTCCGGTTGAAGCAACCTTACCCATAGTTTTTGGAGCTAATGTAGGTACTACTACAACTGCCCTGATTTCCAGCTTAACATCTTCTAGAGAAGCTAAAAAAGTAGCAATTGCTCATCTTATTTTCAAAGTAGTAGGTGTTTTAATATTTTTGCCTTTCCTAGATTTGTTTCATAAGGTAAATATCGCTTTAACTACTGATATTCCAAGACAAATTGCCAATGCCCATACTATTTTCAATGTTGTCAACACTATTACATTCCTGCCCTTTACAGCACAATTTGCCAGGTTCATGGATAAACTATTACCACCACTAGAAAATGAAGAAAAAATCGTTAAACATTTAGATGAGCGGGTTATTGATGTCCCTGATCTTGCTTTCCAATTGGCTAGGAATGAAATTATCCATATGGGTGAATTAGTGAAAAAGCAGCTGGAAGTAATTCCTGATGCTATCAGGCATCGATGTATTAATAGTACAAAGCTAATGATAGAAAAAGAACGAAAAATAGATATTCTCCATAAAGCAATTACTAAATACCTTACTACTATTACTCAAAAAAACTTGACGGAAAGCCAGTCAGAAACAGAAGTGCGGCTACTTTATATCGCCAATGATTTTGAGCATCTGGGCGATGTAGCTATTAGCATGACTAAACTAGCTAATAAAATGATAAGACTAGACTTATCTATTCCAGAGGCGGATTGGAACGACCTTCTTAAAATGCAAAGTATCATAGGTGATAACTTTGAAAAAGTAGTAGCTTCTTTCAAGAACGAAGATTATAATTTAGCCGGGGAAGTAATAAAAAGTCATCCTAAGGCATTAAGATTAGAAAAAAATCTGAGATATAATCACTTCTTAAGAATGACCCAGCTTCAAGATAATGAAGTTGAATTAAGCTCAGTGCATTTAGATATTATTAATAACTACCTGCGTATAAATAGCCATTTAGTTAGTATTGCGCAAGCCGTAATGGGTAATATATAGAAAACCAAGCAGATGCTTGGTTTTCTTGTTATTTTAAACCTATGTTACCTTATTTTTAGCCATGACAAGCTCCCTCGAGAATAGTATAATTAGTCACAAAGTAGGGGTATAGCCTTCTACTTATTATTAGCATATATTACTATGCCTTAGGAGGGTACTATGAGGAAGCGTAATTATTTGATAATGGCTACCGTAACAGTAATTATATTAGTAGCATCCTACTCTGTATTCGTTAACTCAACTAATATAGCTGATGAAGTTAATGAGCTAGTAATTTCAGCAGTTGAAGAGAACAAAGAATTAACAATAGAAGAAGCATTAGATAAAGATGTAGCAAATGAATTAGCTGAAGAACAAGAACAAAATTCAGAGCAGGAGCAGTCAGTGTTAGCTAGCTCTATTACTGACAAAGAAAACGATAGGGCTTTTCTTAATGAAGCCCCAAAACAAAAAGAGGACCAAAGTAATAATAATAATGAAACTAAGGAGTCTTCAAGTACAGAAATAGCTGCTGTAGCAGAGGCAGTAAAAGGTGTGACCCACCAAGTCAAGACTGGTGAAAGCCTGTTTCTAATTAGTCGTCAGTATGGAATAACTGTAGAGGAGCTTAGAGGCGCTAATAAACTATCCTCTGATGAAGTAATAGTTAACCAAATACTGAATATTCCTAATAGTGGAGATGCCCCACCAGTAATGCAAACAGCTTCTCGAGGAACAACCTCTAACAGATTTAGTGAAGACGACATTTATTGGTTAGCAAGAATTATTCATGCTGAGGCTCGAGGGGAGAGCTATGAAGGACAAGTAGCTGTTGGAGCTGTAGTGCTAAACAGGGTAAAAAGCGCAAACTTTCCAAATAGTGTCTATGGAGTTATCTTTGAAAAATGGGATGGTAAGTACTATCAGTTTTCTCCTGTATTAGATGGTTCTATCAACTTAGAGCCAAATCAATCTGCCCTAAGAGCAGCTAGAGATGCCATAAATGGAGTAGATCCAACAGGAGGCGCTTTATATTTCTATAATCCAGCAACCTCAACAAACAAATGGATATTTAATCTTCCAGTACACAAAAAAATTGGAAAGCATTCATTTGCACTATAATTTAAATTTAGCTAGCTTGTACTAAAACTTATACTTTAGTACAGGCTTTTTTTTGCCTAATTTTCAACTACTTTGTTAATACTAATAAAGTAAAATGGGGTGATAAAGTGATTCAAATTGATGATGCTGGTAGTGGCAGTTTAATAGGCGGGACTGGGATTGGTTTATATGATACTTCTCAGCAAAGATACGTTTTTAAAGTAATTTCGCTAAAGCACTATCAGAACTTGAAGCTATATAACAGC
>JAWSUQ010000034.1:0-12778 GCA_033549265.1 Bacillota bacterium | reverse complement strand
CTATAGAACTCAAAAGAGCCATAGGTTACCCATAGGGTAATAATAAAATAGACGTGGCCAAGTATTCCATCGGTAAAAAAGTAGCCTGGTCTTGAGCTATAAAGCATCATTCTTATCATAACTACTGGGTATAGCAAGACAAAGATACTTTCAAGACCTCCAGTATAGTATATAAAAAAGCCTATGTAAAAAAAGTCAAATAAAAATTGGAAGTGTATTTGAAAAAAACTAAAACGTGGATAACGAGACTTGATCTTAACCCAAACACATGATAACAGTAGAATATCAAACAATAGCAATATAAAAAATAACAGGTAGCCGTATAATCCAATCTCAGGACCCGTCCAGATAAACAAGGCAAAAGCTATCAGATATGGTATTGCCTTACTTAGTATGTTTAATTGGAGGTCAGGTATCAAGCCTAACCATTTTTGAACCGTCTGAGCTAATGCTATCCTCATCATTGCTCCCCCTGGTCAAATAACATTATGATTCTAAATCCCATTTTGTTGGGATTACTCCACCTCATGATGAGGATTTCGCGATACGTGCATAATTGCTTGGGTCACTGCCCTAAGCACATCAGCATTAGATTGGTTCTGGAGTACAGAGGTCTTAGTGTAAACCTCGCCGTGATAGCTGACGATATACTTAGGTGGCAGACTATTTAATGCCTTGGCTGCAATATCAAGCCTACACTTCTCGCATCTGCATATATCACTGCGCTTTTTTAATAATTCATCTATTGCCTGTAACACCATTACTTCCATGTAGTTTTTTAATTCCATAAATTTTCCTCCTACTTTATCAATTTTTTACATATATTGAAAACACCTGTTTTTACTATACAAAAATATCTCTTAATTAATTATATCAAAGGTGCTAGCAACTAGCTATAATAATCTTTTGCTATTTGCCTTTATTTAGCAGGAAACTTAAGTATTTAGCCGAATAATAAAGCTATACAACGAAGGGAGGAGTTCTTATTAACTGTAAGCGTCAAGTAATAATAATTTTTGTCCTTCTACTTATTGTTTCGTTAATTAACCAAAAAAGTTTAGAGGCTTTTGATGTTCTTAGTACAAATATTAGCTCCGAAAGTCAATCAGTAGACGGCCCCATTACAATAACATTTGATAGAAATTTGAGTAAGGAATCCTTAACCACCTCAAATATCTATTTGCGAAAAAATGATACAATCGGAACAACTGAAAATATTCCCATAAGAGTGTCATATGTAGACACCAATAGAACCCTTACAATTATGCCATTGGGAAAATTAGAATACGATACATACTATACTGTTACACTTTCTTACAACGTAAGGGATATGAAGGGTTCTAGCCTATTGAGCAACAACAGAAACTTTACCTTTGCTACTGAAAGGTACGAGCCTACCGAAATAACAGCTACTTTCAGCCAAGGAGTCAATAATTTTCCTGTTACCGGTAGAGTTGTCCTGAATTTTTCTGAGAACATGAATACCTCAACCCTTACTGAAGCAAATATTTTTATCAGAAAAGCTGGAAGCTTAGCTAATATTCCAGTTAACCTTGAGTATTCCTCCTCAGGACGTACCTTGACTATTACTCTAAGGAATGCATTAGACCCTGATACCAGCTACTTCCTATACGTTTCCAACAGAGTTAAAGATGCTTATGGTCATGCATTAGTTCCTGAGGCTTTTAAGTTTGCTACAGAACCAGGACAAGCTGTTAAACTCGTTAGTTACTACCCTGAAGCTACTGAACTATATCAAGTGGATGGGGTAATCACTGCCACCTTTTCCGGTGCACTAAACTATTTAACTATTACTAAGGAGAATATTTCTATTCAAAGCCAAGCTACTAATGAAAAGGTCAATATCCAACTAAGCTATGACCCTTATAATTATACTGTGACTATTACTCCTTTAGAGCCTTTGCAATATAACACCAAATACAAAGTTCAGTTTACCAACAGCATTAAATATTGGTCCGGAGATAGCATTGATCCAATTAGCTGGGAGTTTGGCACGCTTTTTGTACCTCCGTTAAAAATCAGTAGTATTGATACAATAAAAACAAAGGATAACCTAACATCCTTCAACTCTACCATTAGAGTTAATTTTTCAGAGCCAATGGCAACTGCCAGTATCAATCGAAATAATATATTGATAAGCGATAAGTATACTGGAGCCAAGGTGCCCTTTTCAGTTACCTTCTTCAATAATAACCAGAGCTTATTAATCAGGCCCCTATCACCCTGGCTTTATGGTGCCACTTATAATATCCAATTTAATGACAGCATCAAAACCCAATCAGGATTAAATCTTAGGCCCTCTAGCTATGAATTTACTGTAGAGCCATATGAGCCATAAGTAATAAGTCTTCTAATAGCAAATACAGAAAATCCCCAAAGCATAGTCATAATCTCTTACGAATGCTTAGGGGATTTTTTTATGATTAACTTTTATTTCACTTAGGATAAAAATAGAAATTTGCTAATACAGGAGTTAAGTTGCTATAGCTCCCTAGCTCTAAATCTACCCAGTCTACTCTAATAGTCAATCTGCTGACATAGCTTAAATCTATCATATTTGGCTCAATAAAAACAGGATAATCAGAAGGCTTCACAATATCTGAGGTAAAAAGAGTGTAATCATCCTGCATTAAGGTCAGCCGATATCCTCCTTGGCTATTCATAGTTTCATCCTCAACACCAAAGTAGCCTTCTAGGGTCTGGTATTTTTGGTTTAAATCCAGCACCACTTCTGCCGCACCCTTATTGGCTTTGCCATCTAATAGTACCGCTATCCCTGAATCAAATTTTCTGCCAGCTATTGTTAGCTTATCGGTTTTCTTTTGATAAAAAGGGCCGACATTGCGTAAAACAGTGATGTCTTCGAGCTTTTCTTTAACAATTACGTTTTCCTGCTCTTTTAACCCACTATCCTCATTCAAGGCTGCCTTAGCAGAACTCGTTATATTTATAACACCACTAGCACCATCCCAATCCACCGTAAATCCTAATGCTTCGCTTAAATCTCTCAAAGGTATAACAGTGATACCATCCTCCATTAGCATTGGTTCGATTCTAGTATCGATAGGGTTCCCATCAATATGGATTCTAATGTTACCAACTAAACCTTTAAAGCTCTTACTCTCCCACTTTGGCAAGGAGTCTGAGTGTGCTGCAGTTACAAGCATTCCAGCAATTATTACAAAGGTAGCAATTATTTTTTTCTTCATCCAAAAATGCCCCTCTCTCACTCCCAAATTATACATATATATTCTTGCTAACTAATAGGATGTCCTGCCCCTATTGAAAAATAACTACAGCTCCCGCTTCACCAGTTATTGGTTCTGCTATATTTAAAATAACCAGCTCAGACACCAGGTTGTATTCCTGCTTGCGTTGTTTTGCGCCTATTTTATAATACAAGGTATTAGGCAGCTTCCCCTGGGTAAAGCTTAGCTCATCAAACACTAAGGCATAAGATTCTCCTAAGATGTTAACTGGTTCCTCTCCTGCTTCTTTAAACTTTATTACTCCCTCTTGCAGATAGATATAATTCTTGTTTTCATTAGGGCTCATGGGCATATTGGCAGTTAGTTCAACTCCAGAGGCATACCTCAGCTGCTCTTCAATATGACTGGCCACAATTCTTACATTTTGCTGCAGGTTAGTTTGATCAGAGCCTCTGTTAAAAATATTGACACTCTGAATTAAAAAGCTATAGCCAACTGCCATTACCGCTGTAATGAGAGTTAAGGCAACTAATAATTCCACTAAGGTTATGCCCTGCTCATTCTTTATCATCTTCATCATCCTTCTCAGTGTTTGCTTATTTTACAAAGGAACTGATGGTTACTTTCTTGTCTCCATTTTGATAAAAAACTGCTATTCTCACCAAATAGCCTTCAACATCGGTTAAAACATATTCTCTATCGATACAGATCCTAATAAGGTCTGCTGTAGTCTCAGCTAGTAAGCTATTACAATCCCCAACTATTTCCACAGGCAGCTCTCCAGCTAACAGCTCTGCCAGAGTCCCCTCTTTGCCAGCTCCTAACACGGAGGAGCTTCCATGCAATTCGGCAGCACCGTATATTTTCTCTAGCTGCTGCTGGGCTATTCTCAGAGCCTGATTTTTGTTGCCCGCAGCAAATACACTGGCAAAGCTCCCAGTGTAAAGGCCGGAAATAGAGACAATCACTATTCCTAATATGGTAATGGCAACAATCACTTCCACCAGGCTAAAGCCCTTTTCATTAAATAATTTCATAACTAACGCTCCTCTAGCTTCCACTCCATAATAAGGTCTCTAAATCTAAATCTGGTTCAGGATATATAGGAATTAAATGAGGTATGCCGTTTTTATCATAATTGCCGGTCTCATCATTATAAATTAACAAAGGATCTGACAGATTTACCCCTGAAGCTAAGAAGTAATAATTACCCTTTGGAATTACTACCTCATCTTCAATCATTACTTCACCATTGAAAAATACTCTGCCATAGAGTCTTCCATCTATTGTGACCTTACGACCGAAATCATTGTTAGGATCATTAGCCTGTATAATAAAATCTGTAGTGGGCTGATTCTTATGAGTATCCATTATGATAGGATCACTATGCTTAAAAACTATAATTTCGGCGTCAATAGTTAATAGAAAATTAAATCTTAAATCCATGCCATGCTCCACAAAAAGCGCTTCGGTTACATAAGCAGAATGATTTTTAGCATTACCGCTACCCTGCCCATTGATAGTAGTGGTCACATTACTATGACCAATAGTAACGGGTCCTTTATACCGATGCTCAACATTTGGGATATTGTCCCCATTATTCAACCATTTAGGAGAAAACTCATCGCCATTTTTATGGGCATTATCAAAATCCTCAGGACTAGGAGGAGTGGCTTCCTTCTCTACTAAGTCCACCGACAGCATAATCCTTCGGTTGATTGAATCTACAGTACCAATAGCCGTAATATCAATCAAGCCAAAATTCCCAGGACTAGGCCCCTCAATAGCAACGTTGAAGCTGCCATTATCTATGCTGCCAGCAATAGATTCCCGATAATAAGGATTCAGCCGCAACTGATAATAGGCCAGCTCTACCCCAGACTTGGCTAAGTAGTAGGCCTGCAGGCTTTTTTCATTTCTAACGGTTTGGATAGCCTCAGTAGTGGCGATTTTAGAAAAGGTTAGACCGAACATCATGGTGACGACCATGATGATAAGGACAAGAGGGAGGGCTATTCCTTTTTGGTTTGTAAGGTGATTCATATAAAGAACCTCCTTCAAGCTTTAAGTTTAAAGAAAATGTATATTATCTTCGTAAATAGTTAAAATCCGACCCCTCTTAAGGGATCGGATAATATTATTTAATTATTTTCTATGCTTTAAGGAGCGGGAGTAATGGAAACAAGTACCTCCCCATCAGTAATATTAATAGTGAAACTTCTTCCAGTTGATTGAGAAATGGGAGCTTCATCTAAATATTCAGGAATGAGAGCATGATCATCATCAATTTCACCTGTTGCAGGCCAATTCCCTTCATTAGCATAATAGTATTTAACAGCATTTGCTATTGCTGAAGCAGTTGCTTCATCAGCTCTTTCTTTTGATCTTTCGGTAATTCCCACCACACTCGGTATGGCAACCATTGCTAAAATACCTAGTATAACAAACACCACCAACAATTCCACCAACGTAAAACCCTTCTGATTCTTCATCCTTTTCCTAAAAGCTTTAATCATTTTGTTACCTCCCTTAAGATATGTATTAGTTCTATTTATTTTGATAGTATTACTATTATCCCATAAACAGTAATTTTACTACATAGGCCATTTGGTTAAATTTCGCTACTTTTCATTTTTTTGTGAAGTATTTTTGCTATACTAAATTTTGGTAAAGTCTCTGAGAGCTAGACCGCTGGCTAAGGAATAGATAGGGTCTAGACCATTGTAGCTTCCGATTAGCACTGGTAGCCTTAGCTCTGTCTCTAGGTAAAGGTCAAAGCCCTGCATATTGGCGGTGCCGCCGGTAACGATCAGACGATCTAGCTGTACTTTAGCCTGCATCTGATAAAAGTCTATGGAGCGTTGAATTTCACTTACTAGTCCTGCCAATGTCTCCACTATCACCTCCTTAGCTCTGTTATCATCCTGCATCAAGCTTTCTTCTTCCTGGTAAGGAGTTCTTAAACGGATGACCTTATGCTTTTCCTCTTCTGCGGCAGCTACGTCTTTACCCATCATCTGCATAATTGCCTTAGTAAGCTGATTGCCTGCTAGGGGAATGATACGATTGTATTGGACGGTATCTTCCTTAAACACTACAAAGTGGCTGCAAGTATGTCCGATATTTACGATAGCCTGATTTGCTAGTTGCTTACTAGAATAGCAGTGGTGGATAAACCTAAATAAGGCTATCGGCTCTATGTCAATGGCTACTGGGGTGAGGCCAGCTTGTTCAACTACCTGGCAGATGTTATTAATTTGTTGCTTAGGGGCTGCTGCTACTAATAAATTATAGGCGGCAGCTCCATCACTTAATGTTTCACTGATAATGGCGTAATCAAGGTATGTCTCTTCTAGTGGTACCGAAATATACCTTTCTGCTTCAAATCGCAATGCTTTATCTAATTCTTCTAGGGGCATTTTAGGCAGGCGCATCTGTCGGATGATGATTTGTTTACCTGTAACCCCTAAGGTAACGGTAGTTTTCTTCTGAAAGCCTAGCTGCTCCGTCAAGCCTTTTAGGGACTGGACAACTTCTTCAGGCTTTTGGATTATCCCTTCGGCTAAAGCTCCTTCCGCTAAGGGAACCATACCATGGTTTATGACAGGGTAAAATCCATTCTCTGGTTCACTTGCAAATTCCACCGCTTTTATCATATGGCTTCCCACATCTAGTCCAATATGTCTATGGTTTCTCTTTAAGAACTTTTGGAGGTTATTAGAATTTAAAACTTTAGTTAGCATAAGTCTCTCCTAATTTTTAGTAGAAAGTGGTTAAATAATAGTTTAAGATATCCCATCCCCATTGTAGGACAATTATGCCTGCTACAGCTAAAAAAGGACCAAAGGGAATATGCTTTCCTTTTCTTTCCTTGCTAATAGCTATTTTGCCTATGCCATAAATGGAACCAGCGGTGGCTGCAATAAACAATAGCAGTAGGTTTAGCTGCCAGCCGGTAAATAACCCTAGCCCGAAAATAAGCTTAATATCGCCGCCCCCCATGCCCCCTCGAGACAGGACTGCTAGCAAAAGCAAGACTCCGCCTCCCACTATGCTTCCCAGGAGAGCCTCTGTCAGCGGTATGGTAGCCCCTGCAATACTGGCCAGTAAGCCCAAAATAAAAATATAGCCGTTTATTTTATCGGGAATTATCAAATGACGCCAATCAATAATGCTTAGGGCCAACAGGGCCGGTGCTAAGAGCCAATAGGCTACTGTAGTTAATGATATGCTGTAGCTATAAAAAATTGCTATATAGATTAGTCCTGTCAACAACTCAATGGTTATGTATTGGGGTGAAATAGCGGTTTGACAGCTGCTGCATTTTCCCCGCTGCCACAGGTAGCTAATTACTGGTATCAGCTGCTGCCATTTTAGCGGTTCTCCACATGCTGGACAACTGCTGCCAGGGTACACTATGGATATGCCTGCAGGAACTCGATAGATAACCACATTTAAAAAGCTGCCTACAGTTACCCCAAATATAAATACTAAGAAATATAGATAATATATTATCAACGTATCAAAATCTATTCCCATTTATCTAACTTCCTCTTCCTCAGGAAAATCATATCTTGGAGGCTTTATTGCTTCTCCTCCTGGAGCTATCTGGTCATCCTTAGGAGGTTGTGTCCCTTGATTATTTCCGTACCCTGGCTGCACAGGTTGAACTGGCTCAATGGGTGGTGCGTAAACTGAAGGATCAAAAATACCTTCCTTTTCCCAGCTAGGGTCAATTGCCACTTTAGATTGATAGGAAGCATCACCAAAAGTACTGACAGTCAAGTCCAACATTACCTCTTTAGGCTGTTGCCGCTCAAAGGAATGAGGGTAGATGAGGGATAGTTTATTGACAAATAATGCTTTTTGCTTAAAATCTAAGTTTTCCAAATAGTCATAGACAGCTTCATAAGAACCTGAGGCTGATACTGAATAGTCAGTTTGCCAAACTGGCCCTTTTAACATGGGCTCCGATTGGGCCAGAGCCGATAGATGCAGGTTTGGGCTACCTGAGGTATCAGTTAATACTAGAGAGGGCTCGCCGTAAAGGACATTCCAAAAAAATAAGTCTAAGCTTTTCTGAGATTGAGAAATTTCCTGGGCTAGCTGCTCTTCTAGCTGTTTAACCTTTTCCGGATTAGTTTCTAGCTGTGCAACCTCAAGCTCTATAGTCTTTACTGCAGTCTTAAGATCATTATATTTTGGTAGATACCAATTTACTACCAGTTGAAAGCATGCTGCTAAAAATACAACTACGGCTAAAATTTTTAACAGCTTTTTATCTCTATCTGTTAAAGTCAAGTTTACTTTTGGCAGCATTAATGTACCTACCTTCCTAGTGAGCTATGGTTGTGCTAATAAAAAATTCTATTAGCTTTACTCCGTTAATTTCTACTTCTCGGGCATACTCTATATTAACATTGTTAAATACCTTCATTTGATTTAGCAGATATGAGAGCTTGGCCACAGAAGCAACCTCTTTGCTATAACCTTCTAGGGTGAATTTTAGTATGATGCCGGCATCCTCAGCTGCTTCATCAACTGTATCTTCAACTGCTTCTTCCTCTACTTCCTTGTGCAGCTGGACTGTAGTCAATCCTACCTTGGTAAGCCAACTATCTGCTGGCATCACTGCCTCTAGCTGGTCCAATAGCAATGATACCTCTAAAGCTATGGGAGAAACCTTTTTATATTCCAGCAGCTTTTCTTCTACTTCTGCTAGCTGGTGCTCCAGCTGTATTTTCCGATCCTGCATGGGATAAAGCAGCTGCCGTTGGGCTTCTAGCTCCTCTAGCCTATTCTCTAAGGACATTAGCTTAGCTTGAGCGATTCCGGTCACAGTCAATAAGACTAACAATATTAGTCCTATTAGACTTCTTATCATTAATCGTTTGATGTTAACTGTTTGCTGTTGTTGAAGCTCCGGTGGCAGTAGATTAAGCTTTTTCATCTAGTCCGACAATCCTTTATACGATGAATTTGAAAGGCTAAAAGCCTTGATATACCTGAAACATTGGCAGCATAAAAGATAACACTATGCCACCTATTACCATTCCTACAGAAACTAACAGTAACGGCTCTAGGATTACCGACAGTCTACTGACGGTATGGTCTACTTCTCTGTCATAAAAGAAGCTAATTTTTTCTAATAGGATATCTAGCTCCCCAGTCTCCTCCCCAATGGCGATCATATGTACTGCCATTGGCGCTAAAATGCCGGAATTCTTTAGTGGAGTGGATATAGTTTGACCTTCTCTGATGCTTTGCTTTGCTTCTTCGATGCTATTGGCCATTAGCATATTATTGCAGGTCTTCTTTACTACGTCTAAGGAGGTGGTAATAGGAACTCCGCTGCGCAATAGCATCGACAGGGTTCTGCTAAAGCGTGAAACTAACACTTTTTTTAATAGATCTCCAAAAATAGGCATCTTGATTAAATATCTATCCTTTATAAACTTGCCGGCAGGAGTTTTCAACCATTTAACTAAAGCAAAAATGAGCGTCCCTGCCGTTAGTATATAGACATACCAATACATTATCATCGAGTCACTTAGATTAATCAGCCCTTGGGTAACTACCGGCATCTCCACCCCTAAGTCATTAAGCATTGAGGTAAAGGTAGGCAGGATAAATACCAGCATGAATATAATTGCCAGCAATGAAATAGACAGAATCACTAAAGGATAGGTCAAGGCAGACTTTACCTTTTCTCTGATTTCGTCCTCTTTTTCATAATAGTTGGCCATTCGGTCAAGAACCTGCTCTAGGACACCCCCTACCTCTCCTGTTTCCACCATATTAATATACATGGATGGAAAGACGTGGGGGAACTTTTCCATAGCTTCAGATAAAGTGGCGCCCCGCTCTAAATCCTTAGTAATCTCACTTAGGGTCTCCTTCAAGGTTTTATTTTCAGTTTGGGCCTGCAAAATGTCTAATGACCGCAGCATAGGCATGCCAGCATCATTCATGGTGGCAAACTGCCGGCTAAAAATAGTAAGGTCTTTTAGCTTCACTTTTTTACTCTTAAAGAGAGAAAAAGTTTTATTGTTATTTTTGGCAGCAGCCGACTGACCCTTCTCTGCCACCTCAATTACGAACAGGTTGCTTTTTTGCAGCTGGCTTATTAAGCTTTGTTTGTCTTCAGCTTCAGTAGTTCCTTCTACCAGCTTTCCTGCTCTATCTCTTGAGCGATAGGAGTATACAGGTGCCATTATGAACTCCCCTTCTTAAGTGTTGGCGTCTAAAAGTTGTTAAAATTATCAATAAATCCAGCGCCTAACGGGCTTCCATGGATATTTTTCCTCATGCCATCAGCATCAAGGGCTCGCTTAATAGCTTCATCGGGAGAAATCATGTTTTTCTGTGCTAAGCCTCGCAGACAGTTATCTAAGCTTTGCATGCCAAACTTACCTCCCGTTTGAATAGAGGAATTAATCTGATGAGTTTTGCCCTCTCTAATCAAATTGCGGATGGCAGCGGTTGCTACCATTATTTCCATAGCGGCTGTCCGCCCCGGTTTATCAATTCGTCGTATAAGCTGCTGGGCGATGACCCCTTGGATTGTAGCTGCTAGCTGTACTCTAATTTGTTGTTGCTGATGGGGTGGAAATACATCAATAATACGGTCAACGGTAGAAGCGGCTGAGCTAGTGTGCAAGGTTCCAAAAACTAAGTGACCGGTTTCCGCCGCTGTGATAGCGATACTAATAGTTTCTAAGTCCCTCATCTCACCAACTAGGATTACATCAGGGTCTTGTCGCAGGGCTGCCCGAAGCGCTGATGCAAAGCTCTCGGTGTCATGGTTAATTTCTCGTTGATTGACAACACTATTTTGATGCTGGTGGACAAACTCAATGGGATCCTCTAGGGTAATGATATGGTCCTTTCGATTTTTGTTAATATAATCTATCATGGCGGCTAAAGTGGTGGATTTGCCACTACCCGTAGGACCAGTGACTAATACTAGCCCATTTTGTTTGCCGGCAAGCTCTGAAATCACCGGCGGCAAATTCAAGTCCTCTATAGTAAGTATTTTACTGGGAATTACTCTGAGAACCATTGCCATAGCGCCTCTTTGTTTAAAGACATTGACCCTAAAACGAGCTAAGTCCTCAATGACAAAGGAAAAATCTATCTCCCCTTTAGTTTGTAAGAGCTTTTGCTGCTCAGGGCTCGCTAATTGCCTGACAAAATCCTGGGTATCCTCAGGAGTTAGGATTTTTTCATATATTGGATTAATTTTTCCTGCTGATTGCAGCTCTCCGTTGATTCTATACACTGGATATGATTTGACAGTTAAATGGATATCCGATGCGTTGTTTAAGACTGCTGTTTTAAGTAGGTCCGTTACCTGCACTTAAACCCCTCCAATCTTACTTCTCCTCATTATAGACAACCCTCATAACTTCACTTAAAGTAGTAATTCCTGCTAGAGCCTTCTTAACGCCATCATTTTTCAAGGTATATACCCCTTGACTAATAGCCTCTTCTTTAATTTCAGCCTGGGACCTCTTATTGGTAATAAGGGTGCGCAGGTTATTGTTAATAGGCATAACCTCTTGAATAGCTATTCTTCCTTTGTACCCGGTGTTGTTGCAGGAGCCGCATCCCCTGCCTTTATATAAGGTTATCTCTTCATTATGGTCTGCTTCAAGATATATCCGCCAAGGGTCAAAGGGCGGCAGCTTATAGCTGGTTTTACATTCGAGGCAGATTTTTCGAACAAGCCGTTGAGACACTACCCCTACTAAGGATGAAGCCACCATAAAGGGCTCTATTCCCATATCGATTAGTCTAGTAACTGTTCCTGCCGCATCATTAGTGTGGAGGGTACTCAATACCACATGGCCTGTAGTAGCGGCCCGAATGGCAATCTCAGCTGTCTCTACATCTCGAATTTCCCCCAACATAATAATATCCGGGTCTTGGCGCAGAATTGATCTTAATCCGCTTGCAAAGGTCATTCCCACCTTTTGATTTACCTGAACCTGATTGATGCCTGACAGTACGTATTCCACAGGGTCCTCAATAGTGATAATATTCTTTTCCGAATCGTTTAGCTGATTTATGGAAGCATATAAGGTAGTTGTCTTACCGCTGCCGGTTGGTCCGGTAACTAATATGATCCCGTAGGTCTGTTTTAAAATATTTTCAAATACCTGCTGTACCTCAGGCTGCATTCCTAGCTGGCTAATGGTAAAAAGGGCATTGCTCTTATCCAGTAAGCGTATCACCACTTTTTCTCCATAAATAGTAGGCATGGTAGATATTCGCAGGTCAATTTGCTGACTACCGGCTTTAATCTGAATTCGGCCATCCTGAGGCAGTCTTTTCTCAGCAATATCCATACTAGCCAAAATTTTTATCCGTGAAACTAATGGGCCATGGGTCTGCTTAGGTAAAGATATTAGCTCCTGCAAAATTCCATCAATTCTGCACCTTACTCTTACTTTTGTTTCCGCTGGCTCTATATGAATATCCGATGCCTTCTCTTGCACCGCCTGCTGAATAATGGCATTTACCGCCTTGACGATGGGAGCCTCATC
>JAWSUQ010000033.1:0-12817 GCA_033549265.1 Bacillota bacterium | reverse complement strand
AGTTTGCCCATCTCCCCATAGTCATAATTTCTGGTTCAATGCCTGGGTACAGCAACTTTCCTTCTGAGGAAAGCTATTCAGCATTAATTGGCAAGCCCTTCGATATAAATGAAGTTATTATAGTTGTTAATGAACTAACAAGTAGCCATCATAGCTAAGTAGTAAGAAGATAATTAATAAAACTTGACGTTTGATTAAAAGATGGTTAAAATTAGAAAAATGAATTAGATTAATTCCAGTCAATCGCTTGATAAGTGATTGGCTTTTTCTTAGTTAATGAAAATAGATTTTACTGGAATACTAATCATATTAGGAAATAGAAAACTAAACAGAAAGAGGTGGCTAATGATGCCAACCGATTTTTTAGCATTAGGCATTAGAGCAGAATTAACGGAGGTTTTAAAGGAGAATGGTATTAAAACCCCTACTCCAGTTCAGCAAAAGGCAATTCCGATCCTACTAGCAGGGGACGATATTGTAGCACAGGCCCAAACAGGTACAGGGAAAACCTTGGCTTTCTTATTACCTATTTTAGAGAAGGTAAACAGCAATAAGCCCTATATACAATCGCTAATAGTTACGCCTACAAGAGAGCTGGCGCTACAGATAACTTCTGAATTAAACAAGCTGGCCTACAAGGTAGGTGCGAATACTTTAGCGGCTTACGGTGGTCAAGATGTGGAACGGCAGGTGAAAAAGCTAAAGGGCTCCATTCATATTGTGGTGGGGACACCAGGTCGAATTCTTGATCATATCCGTAGAGGAACCATTACCCTTTCAGGGGTAAAAATGCTAGTACTAGATGAAGCGGATCAAATGCTTCATATGGGCTTTTTGCCTGATGTCGAAGATATAATCAGACATACTTCGCCAAAGCGGCAGACTATGCTTTTTTCTGCTACCATGCCCCCTAAGATTAGGGCTCTAGCCAGGCATTACTTAAAGAAACCGGTAGACATCCAAACTGAGAGCAAAAAGGTAACCTTAGATGAAATCAAACAAATAGTGATTGATACTACTCATCGGGAAAAGCAGGATGCTTTATGTAAGTTGATAGACCAATATCGACCCTATTTAGCTATCGTATTCTGTCGGACAAAAAGACGAGCCAGTACTTTAAATGAGGCTCTCCTGGAGCGGGGCTATCAAACGGATGAACTCCACGGGGATCTTTCCCAGGCTAAAAGGGAGCAGGTAATGAGCCGCTTCCGGGAGGCTAAGCTGCAGATTTTAGTAGCAACTGATGTAGCTGCGCGGGGCTTAGATGTGGAAGGTGTTACCCATGTTTTTAACTATGATATCCCCCAGGATACTGAGAGCTATATCCATCGGATTGGCCGAACCGGTAGGGCTGGAGAAAAGGGAATTGCAATAACCTTGGCCACACCAGGAGATAGAGCAACACTAGCCTCCATTCAAAAGGGAATTGGTATGGCTATAGAAAAGGACGGGGCCAAGGATACAGCAAAGGCTGGTACAAAGTCGGCAGCTCCAAAAACAGTTTCCAAAGGCCCTAAAGGAAAACTGGAAAATGATAATAGACCATCAAGAGGAACAAAGGGAAGATCTGATAGAAGCGACAAGCCTCAAAATAGGCAAACTAATCCATCGAAGAAGGGTCAACAGATTGACCAAGGAAAAAGAGGGGCTGGACCTCAGGGGAATAAAAAACGCAGCCACGCAGGACAAAATCAAAGAAGAACGAGAGTATAAAACTCCTCTTTATATTAAAGCTAAATAAAAATAGCTTGGAATGACTACATGAAAAATGTAGAAATATTCCAAGCTTTTTCTATTGTAATTGTAATTATGTTGTTATTGTTTTCTAAGCTTAGCATGCTTTTCAGCAAGCTCTTTTTCCGGCTCCATATTTACATTTCCTGTTACGTTGGCTAGTAGTACTTCATTAGGCCCTAAACTGATAGCACCATCCTTTTGCTTGTCCTTAGACCAGGAATCCTTTTGATGCTTATCTTTTTCCTTAGCTTGATCTCTGTTCATTTTTATCCCCTCTTATTAGTTTATTATTTACATTTACTATGGTTAGTATGGCTTAGAAGGCAGTTTATTACACTGCAGTTTAAGATCTTTTGCTAGAGAACATACTAAGCTTAACTAATAATCTTTGTTTGAATATTTCCTAATGGAGGGATTAATGTGAAGCCATTGATAGATACAAATCTGCCTACCAAAATTGAGACTGCAACTTTTGCCTTAGGCTGATTTTGGGGACCTGATGCCCAGTTTGGGCTGCTACCAGGAGTATTACGAACTAGAGTAGGGTATGCTGGCGGCGTCAAGGTTAATCCTACCTACCGCAGCTTAGGGGACCATACAGAAACCTTTCAGGTAGACTATGATCCTGCTACAGTTAGCTATCAGGAGCTGTTAAAAGTCTTCTGGGAGGAGCATAACCCTACTACCCCAGCTTGGTCTAAGCAGTATATGGCCATTGTTTTTACTCATAATGAGGAGCAGAATAGACTTGCTTATGAATCTAAAGAAGCAGAGGAAGTAAACAGGAAAAACAAGATATATACGGAAATAAGAAACGCTAGCAGGTTTTTTTTAGCGGAGGATTATCATCAGAAATATTATTTACAAAAAGTAATAAAGCTTATGAACGAATATAGAACAATTTATCCAAGTTTTTCTGATTTAATCAGCTCAAGGGCAGTGGCTCGGGCCAATGGCTATGTAGCTGGATATGGAGATGCTGCCATGCTAGCCAGCGATAGCGACAAATTGGGGCTATCCCCCCATGGAGTAAAGATATTGTCAAGATTCGTGAAGTAAAAGGTTAGCTTCATTCCATTCTCTCTATCAAACTACTAATAGGGATAGCTAGTCCTATTGAGGATTCAGCATCCCTATCCCCTTTTATTCCCAGAGTAGCAAAGATTCCCGCCAGTTTGTCGGGCTTGCCTTCCAGTATTGTTTCCGATATACTTTTAGCCATAAGTGGAAAGTATTGGACATGCCATTACTAGGAGGTATTTAAAAGTGAAAGAAGTTTATTTTGTAAATTTAAGAGCTACATCCAAAAATGATAGTTTGTTAGCTAAATTGGAAAAGGCGCTCCAAAAGGCTAATATTAAAGAGAAAATATCAGAGGATGATCTGACTGCTATTAAGCTTCACTTTGGTGAACTGGGGAATACAACCTACCTTAGACCAGTTTTTTTTCGGAAGGTGGTAGAACAGATCAAGAACTATGGAGGCAAGCCATATTTAACTGATACAAATACATTATACGTGGGCAGTAGGGCAAATGCGGTGGATCATTTGAATACAGCTATCGCCAATGGTTTTGGATATGATAGTGTCAATGCTCCTCTGATTATTGCTGATGGTTTAACAGGAAAAAACTTCATTGAAGTAGAAATTAATAAGAAGCACTGTAAAAAAGTTAAGCTAGCAGGGGATATAGTTAATGCCCAAAGTATAGTGGCAGTGTCTCATTTTAAAGGACACATGCTAACGGGTTTTGGCGGAACCTTGAAAAATTTGGCTATGGGCGGAGCAAGTAGGGGAGGCAAGCAGGTGATGCATTCATCTTTGCTGCCGGAGGTTACAGAAGCCTGTATTGGCTGTGCCACTTGTCAGGAATGGTGCCCTGCTAATGCTATTGAAATGGTAGATGATAAAGCAGTTATCGCACCTGATATATGTATGGGTTGCGGTGAATGTCCTGTTTCCTGCCCCATTAGAGCTATTAAAATTCAGTGGGCCGACACTACTAGCAATGTCCAAGAGCGAATAGCGGAGTATGCCTATGGGCTGTTAAAGGGGAAAGAAAATAAAGCTATATTTATTAACTTCTTGACCGACGTTACTCCAGACTGTGATTGCGTCGGATGGAGTGATCGTCCTATTGTGCCAGATATCGGAATACTTGTAGCTACTGATCCGGTAGCTATTGACCAAGCCTCAGTAGATTTGGTTAATCAGCAGCAAGGTTTTGTGGACTCAGCTTTAGGGAAAAACCATGCCCCGGGTGAAGACAAATTTAGAGGCGTTCATCAAAAGATAGACTGGTCAGTTCAGCTAGCTCACGGCCAAGCAATTGGGTTAGGGAGCCGTAGCTATAAATTAATACAAATTGGTTAATCAATAAGATCTAAGAAAGACCAGGAAGGTTGGAGGGGGATCTGTTATGGGCAAAAGGCTGAAAACAAGCGTGGCGGTTGTGTCAAACAAGGAAGGGATAGATAGTTTTTCCAGCGATAATTTTTATTTTAAGGACAAATATCTGGAAGAGCTCGATACAGGCTTCCCTATTGAGGCTTTTGCTCAAGGCTCTCAAGCCATTAGCGTCTTTGCCGTCTGTGACGGCAAGAGAACAGAAGGCCCAGGGGAGATAGCCTCCTTAGCAGCTGCCGATGGGATGAAGCATCTTGAGCATAAGCTGCGGGAGAACTATAGTGACAAGCCCTTGCGGAACCAAATTCCCTTAATCAAAATATTTATCAGTAGGCTGGAGGTACAGCTTGGGTGCCTCATTACTTCAGGGGACAGAGCGGTGATTGGAAGCATAGGGGATTGCAAGGTTTATCTCTATAGGAATGGGTTTCTTAAGCAGCTTGAAACAGATGATGCTGATGGAATTTCTATGCCCTTTACAGTTTATGAGGGCGATTGTTTTTTATTGTGTAGCGATGGAGTCACAAAAGCCTTAACAGACGAGGGCATTGCCAAAGTAATGGCTACTAGCGGCAATGGCTTGACAATCGCTAATAAGCTAGTTAGCGATTCTTTAGAATATGGAAGCAAAGACAGTGATACTGGTGTTACAGCTATGGTGATTAGGATTGATGCTGTTGACGAAAACCGTTTAACAGGAATTAGTACATTTAAGCCTAGCTTTAATGTAAGAAAAGTGGTAGCTATGGCGACCATAACTGCTGTAGCAATTATGCTGGTAATTGGCTCTGTTTCACTGGCTAAAAGCTTTTTGGCCAATGAAAGAACTATCCCTAATACAGTTCAGGAGCAGCAAGATGACCTTCCGGATTTAGAGGACGCTGAGCCTGTTGGGGGGACTCCGGTGGATAGCCAACCCCCAGCTGAGAATGAGGTTGACGCTCCAGATAGAAAAGCCGGTGCAGCTAATGGCACTGCTAAATACGTATCCCAAGGCACTTATGAGGTGCAACCTGGTGATACACTATTTGGCATTAGCTTAAAGATTTACAACAGAAACGTTGTGAAGGAGATTAAGGATTTTAATGAGATGGACAGTGATGTAATTTACGTAGGGAAGATTCTTAAACTACCTAAGCTCGATTGATATATCCTAAAAGGATTATTAGAGAAAAATGTCGAAATGTATCTCTAGAATTCAATGTATGAAAATAAAATGGCAAAGAAGTGTAAGATATGATGGAAAAAATTTATCTTATGTATGGTGACCAATCAGAAAAGATGGCGATAGCCATCTTAGAGGAAATGAAAATTGAAGAAGAGCTGCTGAAGCTGGGTAAAGGTAAGGAGCAGCTATTAATAGGTATCAAGCCTAATCTAGTGGTGGCTCAGCCGGCTCACTGGGGGGCTACTACCTGCCCTGATTTAGTAAAAGGAGTTATTAAATATTTAAGAACTAAGGGCTTTAACAATCTAATAATTCTCGAAAGCGCTTGGGTTGGTGACAGCACTGAAAAGGCCTTTGAGGTCTGTGGGTTTAAAGAGATTAGCCAGCAGTATCAGGTGCCATTAGTTGATCTAAAGCAGGATAAGACTAAGAAAATAACAGCCGGAGGAGTAGAGATTGAGTTGTGTGAGCAGGCCTTGACTGTAGATTACTTAATCAATATGCCAGTGTTAAAGGCTCATTGTCAGACTAAGTTTACCTGTGCTTTGAAAAATCTGAAGGGCTGTGTTCCTGACAAGGAAAAACGGCGTTTTCATAGGATAGGCTTACATCTGCCTATTGCTTATTTAAGCAAGGCCCTTTCTCCTCAGCTAACCGTTGTAGACGGCATAATTGGCGATTTAACTTATGAGGGTGGGGGCACACCGGTGCGGATGAATCGGGTGATAGCTAGCCGGGATCCAGTGGCTGTTGATGCTTACGGTGCTCAGTTAATCGGCTATGCTGTGGAGGAGATACCCTATATCACCATGGCAGCCCAGCTGGGAGTCGGTAGTTTAGAGGATATTGATGGGCGGATAGTAGAGCTTAACAATGATAAAGAAGCCTTGCTTCCGGAAAGCCTGCTGGCTAGCGAAGAGGCAGATTATCTCAGTAATTGGATAGAGGAAAAGGAAGCTTGTTCTGCCTGTTATGGCAGTCTCGTTCATGGGCTAATGAGGCTGAAGGAGAGAGGCCAGCTGAAGCAGTTAAAGGAGAAGGTTCATTTAGGTCAAGGCTTTAAAAATATGGCCGCTGACAAGATAGGTATAGGGCTTTGCACAAAGGATTTCTCCTCTAACGTCAAAGGGTGTCCTCCTAAAGCCAAGGATATATTAGCTTTATTGGAGCAGCGGCTGAAAAAGTAAATTGATCTTTAGCTAACAAAAATAATAAGTTATGAAAAAGTAGATAAGAAGGTATGGAAATGAAAACAAAACAACACAAAATTATTAAGTCACCCTACTTTTTACTAGTTATAGCTACATTAATTTGGGGCGGCAATTTTGTTATTGGCAGAGCTATTGCCGAATACATCCCTCCCTATACTTTGTCCTTTTTGCGATGGGTTGCGGCTCTGGTAGTGTTTTTGCCTATAGCGTGGAGTAAAATTTATGAAGAGAAGGATGTTATCAAGGAGAACTGGTTGCCCTTACTATGGATGGCTGTAACAGGGATAGCAGGTTTTAATACCCTGCTTTATATTGCCCTACACTATACTACTTCTATTAATGCTTCTTTAGTTAATACCACAGCACCCATAATTATTGCTGTGTTATCTTTTTTAATTATTGGTGAGCGGCTAAAGCGAAATCAGATAATTGGAGTAATACTATCAGTTGTAGGGGTTATCATTATTTTTTCCCAAGGCTCATTGGAGGTTTTGCTGGGGCTCACTTTTAATGCTGGGGACTTAATTATGGTAGCAGCAGTAATAGTTTGGGGCCTATATTCCATCTTGGTAAGGCATTATGTCAATAGGCTATCTATGTATGCCACCTTAGCTGCTGCTATGGTGATGGGGGTTGTGGTACTCTTTCCTTTCTTCATATGGGAGAGCTTTTATGCCGGCAAGCATATAATCTGGAATCTCTATTCTAGCTTAACTATTGTGTACGTAGGGGTACTGGCATCGGTGGTGGCCTTTGTTGCATGGAATACAGCAGTAGGTGAAATTGGAGCCGCTAAGGCCGGTATCTTTTTAAATCTAATTGCTATTTTTGCAGCCATATTTGCAATTCTATTTAACAATGAGCAATTAACTTGGTATCAAGTAGTAGGAGGCAGTGTGGCAGTACTGGGGGTTTATCTTTCCACAAGACAGGCTACTGCTAATAAGAAAGTCCCAGCCTCAGGTAAGCTTCCTAATAAGAGTTAATACTATTCCTATTATTTCAACGTTTTCTTGCATAAGAGGCTTAGAGCTAGCTGCTGCTGGCTCGAGCCTTATTTTATTGCCCAGCTGATAATATCTTTTTACAAATATTTTCTCATTTATTTTTGCTAATACTGTTTGCCCATTTTTCACACTGTTTTCATTATTAAGTTGGGCAATTACAAGAAGATCCTCATCGTATATCTCCATCTCAGATAAGCTGGTTCCAATAATTTTGAAAGTAAAAGTAGCCTCATTTGCAAAGGCGTGAGGTAAGTAAATATATTCAAGAATATTGCTTTCAGTCAAAAGGGAACCTTGAAAAAGGATATCTTTGATTAGTGGGACGGCAACTGTTGACGGTGAACCACAAGTAGGGCCGTACTCTATTAGACTTTCTTCCTTTGTTAAGCTAGAAAGCTTGCTGAGATCTAGGGAAGAGTCCCGGGGAATATGACCAACTGCTTGCATCAAATCTAAGTAAGAAACAGAATTATAAGCTTTATCTGATATTTTTTTAATGATTTCAGCAGAGGGTGGACTATCCAGCAGACAACGCAATAACCTAGAGATATGAGCAGCACTTACACCGCAATGCAATGCAAATTGATTAATAGAGCGGTTGCCCTTGGCTCTTTCTAAAAGCAGTGCAAACTGTTTTTTATCAAATGGGCTCATGGTGTATTCCTTTCTATGCAATAATGATTACTTCATTACTCTCTAAGGCTAGTGTATTTAAATTAATCTACAGATACAATAACTCAGTAGTTAATTTGAACAAATAACTATTGACTGAAAACAACGTTAATGGTATTATCTACTTGTTAATAGTAAAAAAAGGAAATATTATTGCATGCAATCAATGGCAGGTTTTGCAATTAAGGTTATTTCTATACATTGGAGGGGCATAGATGCAAGTAAACAGTGTTAAAGCTTCGTGCAATTATTGCTCTAATGAAATAATTATTATAGGTGATAAGAATAAGCCTGAAGCTCTAGTAAAAGAGTATAAAGTTAATGGTGGCAAATGTCCCAAATGTGGATCACAAGCGATATTTATGAAAGCTTCAGCAAGTGAAGTTAAGTAGTTACTGAATTTTTTTTGGAATCAGGAGGGTTGATCTGTGGTTAGAGTTTATCCAGCTGAAGAAATGAAAAGGCGAACTGAGGAGGAACTAAAATCAAAGGTATGTGTTGAAGATAGAGCAAACACAATATTAGGTATTATAGCCGACCAAGTAGCTTTAGCCAGCAAGCGGGGGAAGTTTGAGACAAGAATAATGGTAATGGAAGAAAGACAGGCAGAAGAAATTTACAAAAAAATTATAGACTTCTTAGTGGAAAGAGGATATGAAATAGATATTAAAGCAGATATTATGTTGATTAGTTGGAGATGAAAATTAGTCAAAACAATCATACTTATAGCCAAGCCTACCTATTAGGTTTGGCTTTTTTATTGCCTTTATAGGAACCTGGATAAGCTTTTCGTTAAGACGTGTCTTGTAAAATGTTAAGTTAGCCAGAGATAAGGGAAAGTCGACTTTTTTCATTTAGATGGTAAGCTGATAAACTCAAATCAAGCTAATGAAAAGGGGGTGACAAAAATGGCAGTAGAAAAGCTACCAATAAGCAGTGGTCTTAGATTAGCGGTACAAACCGGTGTGGATGAGAATGGAGATCCAGTGGTTGTCAATCGTAACTTTAACCGTCTCAAGCCAGCTGCTTCCGACGAGGCCGGCTATGCTGTGGCAGAAAAGCTGGCGGCATTGCAGCTGTATCCTTTAATGTGGATTCAGCGAACAGACCAGGCCCAGTTAATGAGTGTGTAAAGGCTAGGCAAAATTTATTAAGGAGGTGATAAGCTTGATTACTAAGAGATTAGAACTGTTATTTGTTAATAATCTAGGTCGAAGGGTGACAATCGCATTGCCTGAGCCCCGGGAGGATTTGACAGCGATAGAAATTGAGGATGCTATGAACACCATCATCGCCCAGAACGTATTTGATTCTCCTGGTGGTGACCTAGTAGCCATTCAAGGAGCCAGAGTAGTGGTGCGAGAGGTCAACGAGTTTGATATGTTGGTTAACTAAGGGCTAAGACAGCTAGGCTAAATGAACAAGTGGATTAGAAAGGAGAAAGTGGGTGCAGAGGGAGGGCTAATAGCTTCCTCTCTGTCCCAATCAATAACATTTTGGGAGGTAGATGGATGAACCAAATAAAAATATTGCCTATGGCCATGCCCCGCAAAAAGCGGTGCCCCGCATGTGACCGGTCCTTGGCGGTAGAGCATAAGATTTTGCTGGTAAGAAATAAAGAGCTGTTGGGGGACTTGGAGCTATGTCCCGAATGCAGTGAGGTACTAGGGCAGGTAACAGGTGAAAGCAAAGAGGAAATTGTAGCTCAATGGAAGCTAGGAGGTGACCGGTAATGGAGGAGCTTTTGATTCAAATAGCTAATTATGGTTTTCCAATGGTTATTTCAGTTTATTTGTTAGTGCGAGTGGAAACAAAGCTAGAGGCCTTAACTACGGCTATACTTAAATTAAATCAAGTAATGGAAACTAAATGGTAAATTTTACTTGATGAACGAACGTTTGTTTGGTAGAATGATACCAATAAAGCATATATAAAAAAATGTACGCAAGCTGAGGTGATAAAGTTTATGACAACTGAGGAGGCAGAGATTACAGCTCAAGAGTTTGATTATATTGATAATTGGCGAAAGATCAATTATTTGCAACCGATTTACGATGAGCATGGAGGTAACAGCACGGTGATAGGTTTAATGGGAGCTGAACCGGTGCTTGTGAGGCGTAAAATTAAAACGGTACTGAAGAATTTAGCTAAAGCTTTCGCGGTAGACCTATCTGCTGCAAAGCAAAAATATGGAGACTTGGTAGGTAGGTATGCTTCAGCTCCGATACCTTTGTGCGCTGCTTTGATCTTAATGCCGGTGAAAATGCGCAAACCCCTGGTGAAGGATGATGGTGCCTGGGGCTACGTAGTGCTGGAGAAGATTGATAGCTGGCAGGCTATAGCAGGGCCTAGTTCTAGCAATAGCAGGAAAGAAGAAAAGTGCAGCATTACTTTTAAGGATGGCTCTCAGGTGGTGGCCTTAGCAGGGAAAAGTAGCGTTTACTCTCAATTTAAGGATGGACAAATGGTGAGGCAAAAATATGTGGAACTACTGCATCCTAGTAGACCTATTGATGATCCGATACGAGAGGCAAGAGCATATTATCTGAGACAAGTACAAGCCGGGTGTGATCACAATTGTATAGCCCAGTTAATGCGCCAATATCTTAAAGGGCTAGCTGATGAATAAAAGATCAGCTAGCCCTTTGGTTATATTAAATTCAAAATCATAATTTTATCTAGCTTTCTTTAAACTTATTAAGAGCAGATAGCATGGTGAGCTGTAGTTAGGAGAAGTATTTCTTCAGGCGGCAAGGGTTTACTCAGCAGATAGCCCTGTACCTTATCGCAGTTCTTAGCTTTCAATAGCATAAGCTGTTCTTTAGTTTCAACACCCTCAGCAACTACTTTAATATTTAGGCTGTGGGCCATGGTGATAATAGCTGTTGCTATAGCTGCATCTGCCGGATCTGAAATAATGTCCCTGACAAAGGTATGATCTATCTTAACTATATCGATAGGCAACTTTTTCAAATAGCTCAAAGAGGAATAACCAGTTCCAAAGTCATCAATTGCTATTCGAACACCTAACTGACGAATTTTTTTAAGGATGTAAATTGCATACTCAATATCATCCATGGCGGTAGTTTCAGTTATTTCTAGGATTAGCCGCTGTGGTGGCAGTTTAGTTTCGATTAAAACCTGATTGACAAGCTCTAACAGCTTTGTTTGCCTAAATTGTCGGGCTGATAAGTTTACAGACAAGCTGCATAAGGGGAAAGCAGTATTTTGCCATTCTACTGCTTGGCGGCAGGCGGTTTTGATAATCCATTCCCCTAGCGGGAGGATTAGACCGCTATCTTCTGCAGCAGGTATAAATTGAGCTGGAGAAATCAGCTGGTCAGTTGTTTTATGCCTCCATCTAATTAGTGCTTCTAAACCAGCCATTTTGCCGTCGCTTAGATTGAAAATTGGTTGATATTGGAGGATAAATTCTTCCTGGTCAATAGCTTTTCGCATATCCTTTTCCAATGCAACTCTATCAATGGCCTGCTGATTTAAGCCGGCGGTAAAGAATTCATAAGTGTTTTTTCCCTGTTCTTTAGCAGAATACATTGCCGTATCTGCATTTTTTAGTAATGTTTCTGCATCCTTACCATCATCAGGATAGAGCGCTATTCCAATGCTGGCAGTAATATAGAATTCATGTCCATTAACCTCCCAGGGATGATCAAAGCTAGCTAAGACCGATTCTGCTACGGTGGCTACATCGCCTGCTTTTTTTATATCAGGCAATAATAGGATAAACTCATCTCCCCCCATGCGAGCAATAGTATCTTTGGAACCGATGTTGCTAGTCAAATTCCCTGCCACATTTACTAACAATCTATCGCCAGCAGCATGACCGAGAGTATCATTAACAAGCTTGAATCTGTCTAAGTCTAAGAAGAGGAGGGCTAACCTTTCTTTTTTAGCTTGGGCCTTTTCTAAGGCCTGCTCTAATCGCTTGCTGAACAAGAGGCGGTTAGGCAAGTTGGTAAGCTGGTCAAAATGAGCGTGATGAAAAATAGAGGCCTCAGCTTCCTTTAGCTGACTGATGTCTACAAAGGTGCTTACTATCTCTTCCAATTCCCCTAACACTGAGTTGAAGATAGGCTGAGCATTGACAATAATCCAGCAAGGAGCGGCATTTTCCTTAGTAATAATCCCCATCACCACATTATTTACAGGCTTTTTCACTCGGACAACTTTGTAGCCCGGGTATTCCTGCCATGGAAAGGGGCTTTTGTCTTCATAGATTGACTGCCAGCCCTGAGGCCATTTATCAAAGCCTTGAAGCTGGGTTAAGGTAAGACCAAATATGTTACAGGCAGCTTCATTGGCATAAATTACTTGTCCGTCAGGGTCCTGCACTAGCATGCCGCTGGTAAAGGCTTGAAAGCGATTGAAAAATTGCTCTCGTATAGCCCAAAGGTCAGTGCACTGCTGCTGTAATTCTTCTTGTAAAGCTACTAATTCTTCGTTGACATTTTCTAATTTTTTGTTAGTCTGCTCCAGTTGCTGGTTAGATCGCTCTAGGGAGCGAATATTGTGCACTATAATCAAGAAGAGGACTACAGCGGTTACTAATATATAAAACCAGCCTTTAATGCTTTGGAGCCTGGTCAAGGCGGTAG
>JAWSUQ010000032.1:0-12935 GCA_033549265.1 Bacillota bacterium | reverse complement strand
AATTCTTTGTCAAAAAGCTAAAGCGACAACCGACACGGAGTTCTTTAGGGCGACGAAGTACGGACTACGAGGCGATATTTCAAGAAACTTATAGGCAGGTGATGGCCGGCGAAGCGGATCATTTGGACGATTTGACCTATGATCCCGTAATTCTGTAAGTAAACATACTGGCAAAATGTGGATGAGGACTACCCTTTACCGGCTCTAGTCCTTTTAGCCACAGGCGAGAAATGCCTTTTACATATATTTCTATAATTAGTGTAAACTTACATATGCTCGTTGTGGGGAAGGCGCTTTCATTTTTCAAAAAAATTTAATGCAACTCTAGTGATTTGAGGTATACACGTTAACAGGGGTCATTAAAAAATTTTCCTCTCATTTTAGGCAGGAGACTAGCTAATGGTGGGGAATATAAATATTAATTTTATATGGTAAATATTGTATCAGTTTATGTCACAATATGTAGTTTTTGTGAGCTGCCCACACTAGTTACCTTTGTAAGTCGTGGGGGCTTTGATTTCAGGGTTGATTTAAACGCTTTACCCTGGATGACCTAGTAGCGTAACCGATCATTAAGGTCGGTTATTTTTGTGACCAGGAAATGATAACATTCAGGGATGCGCGGTACTACGCTAGGGGGCCGGTAAAGAGGATTGCCCCCTACTCTCCAATCTGAAAACAACAACAACAGGGGGAGATGATGTTTCGTTGTTATTAAAGAGAGCAGTGCAACCGCAATTATTAAGTGCCGCAGAAAAACGGTATGTCAAGTTTGCTCCTGCGGCTTATCTCTGTGGAGCCGTGGCCCACTTTCTGATTATTTTTATCTTCTTGTATATTGGCCTGAGGTTCATGGCTTATTTCAATATGGTCAGCGTCAGTGTATTTCTCCTCAGCATTTTCTTTATTCGCAGGAGAAAAATCTTTTTGTCGGCATTGTTCCCTTCCATTGAGGTCATTCTTCATGCCGGCCTGGCCGTCTATTTTTTGGGTTGGGTATCCGGTTTTCAGTACTACTTATTTGTTTTGCCGGTAATCGGTTTTTTTTATCCGGGCAAGAGGTTCAGTGTAATCCTTACATTATGCTCGGCGCTCAGTTTTTTTGTGCTGGTTCTACTATTCTCAAATGGGGCGGGTAACGTTTACTTCTCTGACTCTGTTTTACTATATTTTTATGGCGCCAATGTATCAGCCGTTATTACTATCCTGAGCATTTTTGCCTATACATTCAGTCGTGTGGTGGCACAAGCGGAGGATAAGTTACAAATTCAGTATGAACGGGCAGAAAATCTGCTGCAAAACATCCTGCCTCAGTCTGTGGCGGAAAGACTGAAAAACCGGAGGGAAATTATTGCAGACGGTTTTACTCAGGCGTCCATTCTCTTTGCGGATATCCAAAACTTTACGGAATTCTCTGCAAGGATAAAGCCAAACGAGTTGGTCGGTATTCTTAATGGTTTGTTTTCAGCCTTTGATGATTTGCTTGAGCCCTGTGGTGTTGAGAAAATTAAAACCATCGGTGATGCATATATGGTGGCCGCCGGCTTACCCGAGGCAAACGGCCGGCACGCCGAGCAAATCCTGGATTTCGCAGTGGCGATGTTGTCGGCTACCCAGGAATATAATCAAATACATGACTTGAACTTCTCCATCCGTATCGGCATCAATTCGGGGCCGGTAGTTGCCGGCGTTATCGGCAAGAAGAAATATATTTATGATCTGTGGGGTGACGCCGTCAATATCGCCTCCCGTATGGAAGCCAGCGGCGCTCCGGGACAGATCCATATCACAGAAAGCACATATCAGCTGATTAAGGGAAAATATGATGTTATTAGGCGTGACCCAATACAGATAAAAGGAACGGGCTTAATGCAGACGTACTTTATTAAGCTGAAAGACAACTCATCGGTGTGAACTAATGTGGCTTTTTTTTCTTAGTCCCCGCAAGAACTAAATAACTACGGAGAGATGGCTGAGTCCTGTTGAAGGTGCACAAATCGTGTAACGGGAAACTGTCCGTGGGTTCGAATCCCACTCTCTCCGCCAAATGTAAGCTGTGGTATCCTCACAATAAATGAGGGTACCTGTTTGCTTTCTGTGTGCCTATTGTTGCTACTTTCAAAAAGCTTGAGTGTCTGCGATTTATATTTTCATGGTGTAGTTGGCTCGCTTAGTTTTGAACCAGAGACCATTCTGCACCTAAGGTGCCGTCCGCAGGGAAGGTATTTTATGATATGGGAAGAATAATTTACGATGGGTAGAGGTGTGATAGGATAATGTATTATAAAGGGTTGCTGAAGGCTTTCGAAGGAGATGGAGCTTATGAAGATAACGCCTGACATAGCTCAATCTATAGTTGAACGAACTATGAAGCTTTTAAATTATAATATAAACATTATGGATGAGAAAGGCATCATAGTTGGCAGTGGTGACTCTTCTCGTTTGAATACTTATCATCGAGGGGCGGAAAAAGTTCTAAAAGAAAATAAAGAAGTAATAATTAGTACGGATAATTTAGGGGAACTAGCTGGTTCTAGGCCGGGGGTTAATCTTCCAATACGCTTTGATGGTGAAGTCGTTGGAGTTGTGGGGATAACCGGCAACCCTAATAATGTTAGCACCTATGGAGCAATGGTTCAGGCTATGGCCGAGTTGATGCTAGAACAATCCTTCTATTGGCAAGAGGCCAATATAATAGAGCAGTCTCGTTTTTTCCTTCTTAATGATTTAATTAGAAGAGATCCCGGAAAAGATAGAAACATATTATATATGCGGGCGAGTATGTTAGGATACAACCTAGATTTGCCAAGAGCGGTAGTGGTTTTTGAAGCGAATAAACCCAACGGCCTTGAAGGATTTCCCAATCAGCAAAAAGAAGGAACGACAATAGATAGTAAGGGAAAAGAAATTGTTATAAACACCTTAACTTTAGACTCGCAGGATATTATTGCTTTTGGAATAGGAAATAGGTACGTTCTTTTAAAGCATATAGCTGAAGGAAAGAATCAAGTTATAAACTCCATTTTTGATAAATTTAACAAATTCCAGTTTGAAGTAACAGCGGGGGTAGGAAAGGTATCATATTCCTATGAAGAAATTCCTGATGCTTTTGATCAAGCTTTGCGAACCCTAGAAGCCGGTAGACGACTATTTGGTCCAGGAGCAATATATTTTACAGAAAATCTGGGGCTGGAAACAATGGTGGGTAAGTTAGGTAAAAATTTCAGGCAAAGCTATTATAAGGATACACTTAAGGACCTTATAGAAGAGGGGGGTAACAGTAGTCAACTGTTAGAAACAGCTAAAACATTTTTGGATTGCAGTTTAAAGCCAGGGGAAGCGGCTCAGAAGCTATTTATTCATAGAAATACGTTAGGTTATCGTTTAGGAAAAATAAAGGAGAAGGTAGGCTTAGACTTAAACATTTTAGAGGATGTTATGAAATTTAAAATGGCCCTTTTATGCTGGCAGTTCGAAAAAAGTGATCTATAATTATTAGAGAGCTTGATTCTAGCAAGAATCATATTTACTAAAGATGCTCTCAGTTGATAAAAAAAAGCAAAACAACGTTACCAAACATAAGTGATATGTAAAAACGCACAAATAAAACTAGAAAATAAATTAATATACCAGTCAAATGCATAAAGGCTTTTGGGTCAAAATTGTATAAAAAATAAATTAAGAAATCCAGTAAAAGTTCTAGCATAAGGAGAAGTAGTGCATGCGGATATTAATAGCTCCTGATTCATTTAAAGGGAGCATAACGGCTGTAGAAATGGCTAACTGTGTAGCCTTGGCAGTTAAGAAGATTTTTCCCGAAGCTGAAACAATAAAAAAACCTCTTTCTGATGGCGGGGAGGGTTTAGTGGATTCATTAGTTATAGCTACAGTGGGCAAAGTTATTACAGAGAAAGTAACAGGCCCTTTAGGTGAGCAATTAGATGCTCATTATGGTCTATTAGGGGATGGAAAGACAGCAGTTATTGAAATGGCTGAAGCTTCCGGTCTGCCCTTGGTTCCTGAAAACAAAAGGAACCCTATGCTTACAACAACATATGGCACCGGTGAACTAATAAAACACGCTCTTAATAGAGGTTGCAGCCGTCTAATCGTTGGTATTGGAGGTAGTGCAACTAATGATGGCGGAGTAGGAATGGCTCAAGCTCTTGGTGTCAGGTTTCTTGACAACGAGGGGGTGCCTCTTCCCTTTGGAGGCGGTTCCCTAAAATCCTTAGCAAAAATCGATATTTCCGCTTTAGACCCTATGGTAAAAGAAACAGAAATATTAGTGGCATGTGATGTAGATAATCCTTTAACGGGTAAAAATGGGGCCTCCTATATTTATGGCCCTCAAAAAGGGGCAACAGAAGAAGTTGTTAAATTTCTCGACGAGGGATTGCAGCACTATGCCAAAGTTCTTCGCCGAGATTTAGGAATAGATGTGGAGAACATACCCGGTTCCGGCGCCGCTGGCGGCCTGGGAGCAGGCCTTTTAGCCTTTCTTAATGGGAAGCTAACTCCTGGAATTGACATATCTGTTGATGTTGTAGGGTTAGAAAAAGAACTTTCATCCTGTGATTTAGTTATTACAGGGGAAGGAAAGCTGGACAGCCAGTCTGTCCATGGCAAGGTTCCTGTAGGAGTAGCTCGCGTGGCCAAAAAGTACAATGTTCCTGTTATTGTTTTGGCAGGGTGTGTAGAGGAAGGATTGGATCATTTGCATGAGGAAGGCATTACAGCGTATTACAGTATTGTAAATGGCCCCATGTCTTTGCAGGAGGCTATTACAAATACCCGTTCTTTAGTAGAGTTGACTACCACTGAAATTTTAAGACTTTTTAAGGTGTTTCTACCCGTAGGCTGTGCTTCACGGAAGTAATTTGAGAATGTGAAGGATATGTATATTTGATGTACAGCGTATAAAATATTTTACTATAAAATGGAGGAGTTTTTTCATGAGTAAGCCAAAAGTTTATGTTACCCGCCGGTTACCAAAGATAGCTTTAGATATGATTGCTGCTGAATGTGAGATGGATGTAAATCCCCATGACAGGGTTATGACGAGGGAAGAGCTGGAGAAGGCTATACAGGGTATTGATGGCATGGTGTGTCTTTTAACTGATAACATTGATGCCAGCCTTCTAGATTTAAATCCCAATTTAAAAGTATTGGCAAACTATGCAGTGGGTTTTAACAATATAGATGTAGAGGCCTGTACTCAAAGGAAAATACCTGTAACGAATACTCCGGGTGTTTTAACGGAAACTTCTGCTGATCTGGCCTGGTCTTTAGTGATGTCAGTGGCGCGCAGGATCCCTGAAGCCGACCGATTTACCCGCGAGGGTAAATTTAAGGGCTGGGGACCAATGTTGCTCTTAGGGGGAGACGTTTACGGTAAGACCTTAGGTGTTGTAGGTTTGGGAAGAATAGGGCAAGCCATTATCAAAAGAGCTAAAGGTTTTGATATGAAGATCATCTATTACAATACCCGAAGAAAGAGCGAAGAAGAGGAAAAAGCTCTTGGCGTCGAATACCGGGAATTTGATGACTTAATAAAAGAAGCGGATTTTATCTCTCTTCACCTTCCCCTAATGCCAGAAACTGAGCACTTAATCGGTGAAAGGGAATTCAAAATGATGAAAAAAACAGCGTATCTTATCAATACGGCCAGGGGCCCGGTAGTTGATGAAAAGGCTTTGGTTAAGGCATTGCAGGAAAAAGAAATCGCTGGAGCAGGCTTGGATGTTTATGAAGAAGAACCAGAGTTGGCAGAGGGCCTAGTAGGGTTAGATAATGTGGTTTTACTGCCTCATATCGCTAGTGCCAGCATTGAAACTAGAACAAAAATGGGAATTATGGCGGCAGAGAACCTCTTGGCAGGGTTAAAGGGGGAAAGGATGCCGAACCTTTTAAATCCTGAGGCTCTAAAGTAAGTAGAGTTTATTAATTGTGTGTTGAATTTATAGCCTTTATATCCGAATTAACTTTTTCCCCCAGTTATCTTAATATTTACCTGGTGTTTAGCTTTGTATTTTTCTAAAAGTAGTGGGAATATTTAGAAAGCTTTGATTGACTTTCGAAAAAGGGTTTTGTATACTTGACGTAGAAATGTTTTGGTACCGGTTTCAGAAACCGATACCAGGGAGGTCCTTAATGCCAACAATTTATGATGTGGCCAAAAAGGCCGGTGTTTCTAAAAGTTCAGTATCAAGGGTTATAAATAAGCGCTTCGAGTATATGAGAGACGACACTAAAAAAAAGATATTGGATGCGATCGAGGAGCTTAACTATACGCCAAACTCCTTGGCGCAAAGTTTGAAAACAAATAGAACAAAAGTAATAGGTATTGTATTGTCTGACATAGCAAACCCACTATGGGCAGAACTATTAAATGGTGTGCAGGAAGAGTGTATGCGCAGTGGCTATGGTCTCATGGTAAGCAGTTCAAATGAAAAGCCAGAGTTGGAAAGAGAGAACATTGCTATATTAAGAAATAAGAAAGCTGATGGTCTGATTATTAACAATACAGGGCAAAACCAAGACATTTATCAGGACTTAGTTAAAGAAAAATATCCCTTTGTATTTTTGGACCGTACATACCAAGATGTTCAAGCTGACAGTGTGTTGGTGAACAATATTCTTGGTGCAAAAAAGGTTATGAAGCACTTAATTAACCAGGGGCATCGTAGAATTGCTATTGTTTTATATCCTACTGAGAATAAAAGCCCTCGTATTGAGCGCTTGGAAGGATATAAGCAGGCTTTAGCGGAAAACCAGTTGCCATTTTCTCAGGAGTTGGTAAAAATATGCGCACCTATCAGAGGATCAGGTATTCAAGCGGCACAGGAATTATTGTCTCTTCCTGAACCGCCCACAGCAATTTTTTCTACCCATGCATTTTTAAATCTCGAACTTTTAGCAGCGGCTAAAAAAAGCGGGTGGCATATTCCAAAAGATGTTTCCATTATCGGGTACGATGATTTTCCCTGGGTTCCCTTTCTGGCGCCACCACTAAGTACAGTCTCCCAACCTGCTCATAAAATGGGAGTACAAGCAGCTGCCCTTATCATTAATAAGATAAAGAGAAAAAGAGAGGTAAAGAGTAAAACTATCCTGTTGGAGCCGACACTAATTGTTCGTGAATCATGTTCACCCCCTCAATAATCACACACCTAAAAAAAGGGGGAAGGGGTAACAATATCAGGAAAAAAGTTAAACCCATAAAAGGAAGGAAAGAGAAAATGAATTTGTTAACCAGGTCTTTTAGTTACCAGTTGCCAACTGAGGTAATATATGGTATAGGCGCTATTAATGATTTGCCACTATATATCAAAAGATTAAAGGGATCACACATTTTTCTTATAACTGACCCCGGAATAAAACAGGCAGGGATCATGGACCATGTAGTTGACAGCTTACGGGGAGCAGACATCACCTTTGAAGTCTTTACTGATCTGGAACAGGAACCCGATGTAACGACCATCAGTAAAATAACTCAACTGGCTAAAGAATTTTCAACAGATTTGGTTATTGGACTTGGTGGGGGCAGCGCAATGGACGCTGCCAAAGCCGTTGCTGTTATGGTCAACAACGAAGGTGAAATAATACGTTATGCCGGTTTAGACAACGTTCCAAACAAAGGAATTCCCTCAATCTGTATACCAACAACGGCCGGTACCGGCAGTGAAGTAACCATTTGGACTGTTATATCCGATAAAATTAATAACGCGAAGTATGGCATCGGGGGTCAACTGTTAGCATCGACAGTAGCGATATGTGATCCTGCCCTCACCCTAAAACTGCCGGCACCTATAACTGCAGTAACAGGCTGTGATGCACTAACTCATGCTCTTGAGTCCTTTGTAAATAAGGCGACCCAGCCAATCTCAGAAGCTCTCTCTCGGGAGAGTATGCGGCTAATTGCTAAAAGTTTACGGAAAGCAGTGGCACAAGGAGATAATTTAGAAGCTCGTTATGATATGATGCTAGCCAGCACTATTGCGGCAATGGCCTTTAACTCTACCCGGCTTGGATTAGCCCACGCCCTCTGCATGCCTTTAGGCGGGAAATATAAAGTACCCCATGGTGTTGCTAATGCAGTACTTTTGCCTTATGTTATGGAGTTTAATCTAATGGGTAATCTAGAAAAATTCAAAGAAATTGCTGCTATATTTGGAGAAAAAACAGATGGGTTACCGCTTAGGAAGCAGGCAGAGCTTTCTGTTGAGGCAGTTAAGAAATTGAACTCCGATATTGGGATTCCATTGGGCTTTGCTTCTTACGGCATAACAGAAAAAGATGTAGATTATATTGCTGAAGAAGGAATGGTCAGTGGGAACGTATTAGTAAATCCCAGGAAGCCAACTTTAGAAGACCTCAAGGGAATTGTTAGAAAAACACTTCAGGAGTGAAATATTAAAATGGTTGTAAAGGTACGTCTTCATTCCCCATTTTCTCAAATAATTGGCAAAGAACAGCTTGAATTAGCCTTCGATAAAGATAAAGTAACTATAAAAACATTAGTGACCAGGCTGATGCAGGAATATCCAGAAATTAAGACAGTACTCCCAACCATTTTGGATGAACACAGGGTTTATGGAAATTTATTGCCAGTACGAGATAATAAAGTCATTCTAATAGAAGATGAAATTTTTGACCAGGATGTAATAACGGTTTTTGGCTCAATTAGCGGAGGATAAAATAAGGAGTGTGACTATTGAAAGGGTATTGGAACCAATTTGTACGAATTAATTTATCAAATAGTAGCTATACAATAGAGAGCCGGGATGAAACAATCCTCAGGCAGTATATTGGCGGCAGTGGTTTGGGAGCTAAAATGCTTTATGATGAAGTACAATCTGATGTTGAACCCTTGAGTGAAGAAAATAAAATTTACTTTTTGACAGGTCCTTTCTGTGGCTCAACGATACCCACATCAGGCCGTCATGCTGCAGTAACAAAGTCACCATTGACAGGTGTTTTTGCCGAATCCGACATAGGTGGCTTCTGGGGTTACGAACTAAAAAAAGCTGGCTTTGATGGTTTGATTATTGAAGGAAAGGCTATTGAGCCTGTTTATATTTCAATAAACAATTCAGAGATAGAAATTAGAAGTGCTTCCCATTTGTGGGGTAAAGATACTTTTGAAACTGATGAACTTCTAAATAAAGATCTTAACACTCAGGTCATGTGTATAGGTCCTGCGGGTGAGAAGTTGGTCCGTTTTGCATCTATCATGACGGACGGTAAAGATGGACGGGCTTTGGGGCGTTGCGGTATTGGTGCAGTCATGGGAGCAAAAAACTTAAAAGCAATTGCCGTTAAAGGAACACAAAAAATAAACTTATATAATAAAAAAGAGTTAAGTGAATCTATCAAACATGTAGCCCCCGGGATTTCTGAAGCGACTATAAACATGAGAAAGTTCGGAACATCTAGTGGGGTTATTGGTCATGAAAGCTATGGAAACTTTCCACTTAGAAATTGGACAATGGGCCGCTGGCCTGAGGGAGTGGAGAAGATTTCCGGCCACAAAATGGCAGATACAATTCTAACTGGGAACTACAGATGTAAGACTTGTATTATCGGTTGCGGGAGAAAGGTAAAAATTGAAAGTGGTCCTTATAAAGGCGTAAATGGTGCGGGGCCGGAATACGAAACTATCGGTACCCTAGGCGGCATGTGTTTAATTGATAATTTAGAGGCAATTGCCTATGGTAGTGAACTATGCAATCGTTTTGGCATTGACACTATATCCACAGGATGTGTCATCGCTTTTGCTATGGAACTGTTTGAGAGGGGCCTTATCACCAAAGAAGATACCAATGGCATTCAGCTTTCCTTTGGTAACGAGGAAGCAATGATTGAAAGTATTAAATTGATTGGAGAGCGGAAAGGGTTAGGCAGACTTCTAGGTGAGGGGGTAAAGATTGCCTCAGAAGAGATAGGTGGAATAGCCAAAGAGATCTCCATCCATGTAAAAGGGTTGGAGCCTCCGGCCCATGACCCAAGGGCCTTTAATGGCTTGGCCTTATCCTATGCCACATCCAATAGAGGGGCATGCCATCTGGCTGGCTTTACCCATGGGTATGAAAAAGCTCTAACAATACCGGAACTTGGTTATCATAAGCCTCATGATAGGCACTTAATTGAGGGTAAGGCGGAATTTACTATTAAAATGCAAAACCTTATGGGCGTGTTCGACTCAGTAAAACTTTGTAAATTTATGTTATTAGGTGGCTTTAAGCTGCAAACCTTAGTAGACTGGCTGGAATATGTGGTTGGCTGGGATGACTTTACAATTGATGAACTTATGCTGACAGGTGAAAGAATCTTTAACATTAAACGCCAGTTTAATGTTGCATGCGGCATAACAAGAAAGGACGATACTTTGCCAATGCGCTTCCTTACCGAAAAGAGGGAAGGTGAAGGAGTAACAGTAAACTTACCTCATCTCGGTAAATTGCTAAGTGATTATTACGCCCTGCGTGGTTGGGATGAAACAGGCATTCCCTCGCAGGAAAAACTAGATGAGTTAGACCTATTATAACAATGGGAAAAGGAGCCCTTTATGAACAATAATATTGGTTTTAGAATTTTCCCTCCCGTAAGGAAAGTATCAGATGAGATTCTAGCTCAATATGAAGGCTTTGTAACACCACATTTATCGGATAACATGAATAGGTTAAATGCGGTAGATTCTGCCATTCGCCCTATTCATAAACATGGTGGATTGGTTGGGTCAGCTTTCACGGTAAAAACAAGGCCCGGCGACAACTTGTTGGTGCATAAAGCTATAGATATGGCCAACGCAGGAGATGTAATTGTTGTAGATGCCGGTAGGGATGTGACAAACGCCATTATGGGTGAGATTATGGCTACGTATGCAAAAAAGAAAGGTATAAAAGGTTTCATTATAGATGGTGCCATTCGTGATTCAGAAGCAATACGGGAGATGAACTATCCAATATTTGCCAGAGGCGTTACCCACAGGGGGCCATATAAAGATGGTCCTGGAGAAATCAATGTGACCGTTCAAATCGGCGGTGCCATTGTTAATCCTGGTGATATCGTTCTAGGTGATATGGATGGTATTGTTATTGTGCCTGCTGAACATGCAAATGAATTAATTGATAAAGTAAAGCAGACGATGGCAAAAGAGAAAAAAACACTGATTGACATAGAAAAGGGAATACTTGATCGAACTTGGGTAGATGAGATGCTCCGAAAAAAAGGTTGTACAGGTGTTTAATTAAACACCTTGGCTATGAAGTTTTGTGGGAAAATTCAAGCGATATAATAAGCGGTTCAGTTACTTTGTGCAGAATAAATCAGCAGCTTTCCTTTGAGATAATAACCTTGTCAAGTCATGTCTTCTAAAAGGAGGGTTGTCCTGAAGGACAAGTGGGACTATTCATCAATTTGAAGGGGGGACAGCCGGAATACAAGGAAGAATTATTATTGGATGAGTTGTCGACTAGTATGTAGGGTCAAACAGAAATACCAATATGTAATTATTAGGAGGTGTAAACCCTGACATTCGTATAGAAGTCAGGGGAGAACATGAGAAAAAAATTAGCGTTGATTCTTGTAGGAATACTAATGCTAGCTTTGTTGGTGGGCTGTTCACAACCAGCGGATGACACAAATAATGAACCGGAACCGGCAGAACCTGTATCGGTTAATCTTGCGGTAGGTGACCCGATTCATTCTTCAGTGGGAGTAACAGCGGAGTATTTTGCTAGAAGAGTTGCTGAAGAGACAGACGGCAGGGTAGAAGTTACTGTATTTCCAGATGGAACCCTTTTCGGGGGTGACCAAAACGCAGCAGTAAGCATGCTTGAGGACGGAAGTCTTGATGCGATGATCCTTTCTACTTCAGTTTTTGCTTCCTTTGAGAAGAAAATGAACGCCATTAGCCTACCCTACTTATTCAGTGGCTATGATGAGTTTGTTGGCTTCCTTGAAGGCGAACCGGGCCAAGAGTTGCTGGCATCTTTTGATAATCAGAACTCCAAAGGCTTGGCTCTTATGATCCGGACTTTCCGTAGTGTTACTAATTCAAGAGGACCGATTGCTGAACCTGCAGATTTAGAAGGTCTAAAGCTCAGGGTGCCAAACAACAAGTTGTGGGTTGAATTTTTTGGTCCCATGGGAGCAGATCCGACCCCGATGGACTTTGGCGAAGTATATACTTCACTACAGCTTGGAACCATTCATGGTCAGGAAAATCCTGTAGAAGTACCGTTGGCTAACAAGTTTTATGAAGTTCAGGATTACCTATCTTTAACCAATCATATTGCTGATGCTTATGCTCTGGTATTCAACAAAGATTTATGGGATAGTTTTGATGCAGAAACTCAGGAAATCCTGGAAAGAGTTGCCCTTGAAACAGCCCAGTTTAAGCTAGACAGTGACCTTGCGGAGGAAGAAGAAGTAATTGCTGAATTAGAGGAAAAAGGCATGCAGGTAAACCGCCTAACAGAAGAACAAGTAGCAGCCTTCCAGGAAGCAGCTTTGGAACTATATCCGAAGTTTGAAGAGTTGGTAGGCAAAGAATTTATGGAGAAAACCCTCGATTTCCTTGGCAGATAATCACTAAGTCTTAAAGTATTATTTGGTAGTAAGATAGTTATATTACTCAACTTTCGCAGCTCAAAATGTTGAATAAACCCTTGATATAATTGGGGAAACCGCCAATCAAATTGTTAAGTTGACAAAGAATAGATTCTTTTTCGTCCCCTAATTTGCAATCAACTAGATTAAGCAAAAATTCCATAAGAAGCTGTAGAGATGTTTTTAAGTCCATATCCCTAACTTCATCACAAAGTAAATAAAACAACCCGCCAAAGGTGCGGTCATCGCAGTTGTTTCTACGTTCCCACTCAAGAATCAAGTAACGGGCAAACACGATGGTGGTATGACTAATAAGCATG
>JAWSUQ010000031.1:0-12951 GCA_033549265.1 Bacillota bacterium | reverse complement strand
GTAGGGGTAAGACGTAAAAAATAATTAAAGAATAGGAGGGGAATGATTAGATGGCAAAACGAGCAGTGAAGCCAAGAAGGCGCGAACGTAAAAACATCGAGCAAGGTATTGCCCATATTCAATCAACGTTTAACAATACCTTGATTACAATTACCGATAGAGCTGGCAACGCTATTTCATGGGCAAGTGCCGGTGGGCAAGGCTTTAAAGGCTCCAGAAAAAGCACACCTTTTGCAGCTCAAATGGCTGCAGAGGTAGCCGCTAAGGCTGCGATGGAGCATGGCTTAAAGGAAGTTGAGTGTATGGTGAAAGGTCCTGGAGCAGGAAGAGAAGCAGCTATCAGATCATTACAGGCTGCAGGCTTAGAAGTGAGTATGATTAAGGATGTAACTCCTATTCCTCATAACGGCTGCAGACCACCTAAAAGAAGAAGAGTATAGGAGGTGTTAACTTTTAATGGCAAGATATAACGAAGCAGTATGTAGACTTTGTCGTCGTGAAGGAGCAAAATTATTTTTAAAAGGTGACCGTTGCTACACTGATAAGTGTGCAATTGACAGAAGAGCATATGCACCAGGACAGCATGGCCAGATGCGTAAAAAGGTATCCGAATACGGATCGCAGCTTAGAGAAAAGCAAAAGGCTAAGAGAATTTATGGTGTGTTAGAAAGTCAATTCCGTCGTTACTATGAAGAAGCTAATAGACAAAAAGGCATCACTGGTGACAACTTATTGCGTTTATTAGAAAGAAGACTTGATAATGTAGTTTACAGATTAGGATTTGCAGGCTCAAGAGCTGAAGCAAGACAATTAGTGCTACATGGCCACTTTACTGTAAATGGCAAGAAAGTAAATATTCCATCTTTCCTAGTGCGCACAGGAGAGGAAGTTGCAGTTAGAGATAAGAGCAAAGCATCTCCTAGATTTAAGGAGCTTGCAGAAGCGGTGGCTCACAAAACTCCACCTGCATGGCTAGAACTTGACAAAGATAACTTAACAGGTAGAGTAATAGCTCTTCCTTCTAGAGAGGAAATTGACGTGCCACTTGAAGAGCATCTTATTGTTGAGCTATATTCACGTTAAGATGTAATTAATCCCGTATAAAACGGGGAATTTCCAGGTCTCACGAAGGAGGGTTAAACAATCATGTTAGAGATCGAAAAACCCAAAATTGAATGTTTAGAAAAAGCAGAGGATAATACCTATGGAAAATTTGTAATCGAGCCCCTTGAAAGAGGGTATGGTACTACCTTAGGTAATTCTTTGCGTAGAATCCTGCTTTCATCCTTGCCGGGGGCAGCAGTGACCTCAGTTAAAATTGAAGGTGTTCTGCACGAGTTTTCAACAATTCCCGGGGTTGTTGAAGACACCACTGATATAATCCTTAATTTAAAGAGCTTGTCGGCAAAGCTATACACTGATGAGTCTAAAACAGTGAGGATAGAAGCAGAAGGCGAAGGAGTAGTAACAGCGGGCGATATTATAGCTGACAGTGATGTGGAAATTCTAAAGCCTGACTTAAAAATTGCTACCCTAGATAAAAATGGCAAGCTATATATGGATATCGTTCTAGAAAAAGGACGAGGTTATGTTCCAGCGGAAAAAAACAAAAGGGAAGAGCATGTTATAGGAGTGATTCCTGTTGATGCAATCTTTACCCCTATCTACAAGGTGAACTATGCTGTCACTGACACTCGAGTTGGGCAGATTACTAATTATGACAAGCTTACCTTAGAGATATGGACCGATGGAAGTATTCAACCAGATGAAGCAATCAGCTCTGCTGCTAAAATATTGATTCAGCATCTGAAGCTATTTACTGGTTTAACTGAGACTATTTCTGACGAAGTTACTATGGTTGAAAAAGAAGAGGAAACTAAGGATAAGATTCTAGAGATGACTATTGAAGAGCTAGACTTATCTGTTAGATCCTACAATTGTCTGAAGCGTGCAGGAATCAATACTGTAGAAGAATTGACAAACCGCACTGACGAAGACATGATGAAGGTGAGGAACTTAGGGAAGAAATCCTTAGAGGAAGTTATTAATAAGCTTCATGAGCTAGGATTATCCCTAAAACAATCGGAAGAGTAAAGGAGGTAGACTCATGGGGTATCGCAAACTAAATCTTTCAACAGGTAAGCGCAAGGCTCTTCTTAAGAATATTGTTACATCACTGATTAAAGAAGGGCGCATTACAACTACTGAGCCTAAGGCGAAAGAGCTACGCTCCTTAGCTGAAAAAATGATTACCTTAGGAAAAAGAGGAGATCTTCATGCTAAGAGACAGGCGCTAGCCTTTTTAACAGAAGAGGATGTAGTGACAAAGCTATTTAACGAAGTAGCACCAAAATATGCAGATAGACAAGGTGGATACACAAGAATCATGAAAACAGGCTTCCGCCGAGGTGACGCTGCTCAATTAGTGATAGTAGAGCTTGTATAATGGGTTTAGGATTCAGGTGTCCTGAATCCTAAATTTTTATTTAGGAGATATTATTATGAGAAGATTATTGGTTGTTTAGACATCCTGGGAAGAGGGGTGATCTTGATGGATACGCTTATTCAGATGAAAAATGTTAGCTTCTCTTATGACTCAGCTCCAAACAAACTAGTCTTAAGGGATATCAATTTAGAAGTAAAACAAGGGGAATACATTTGTATATTAGGGGCCAATGGCTCTGGAAAATCAACATTAGCTAAGCAGCTTAACGCCTTATTGCTACCAACTGCTGGGGAAGTATTAGTAGCGGGCCTAGACAGTAAAGACGTTTATAATACCTGGCAGATTAGAAGCAAGGTAGGTATGGTTTTTCAGAATCCGGACAATCAAATAGTTGCTGCAATAGTGGAAGAGGACGTGGCTTTTGGTCTTGAAAATATAGGTATTCCTTCAGAAGAGATTAAGGAAAGAGTTGATTGGGCTTTAAAGCTAGTCAACATGGATAAATACCGGGACCGAGGGCCTCATTTTTTGTCAGGGGGCCAAAAGCAAAGGGTGGCCATTGCGGGGATAATGGCAATGAAACCAGCCTGCCTAGTACTTGATGAACCTACTGCCATGCTAGACCCTCAAGGAAGAAAAGAAGTATTAGAAACTGTTAACAGACTCAATAGTGATGAAAAAATAGCAGTAGTGCTTATAACTCATAATATGGAAGAAGCCTTAGCGGCTAATCGAGTTATGGTTATGCAAGAGGGGCAGTTAATAGCTGAAGGCAGCCCGCGAGAGACGTTTCTACAGGAAGAAATAATTAGAGGGGCGGGGCTAGATGTCCCAATAATGCTAGAGCTAGCTAATCAGTTAAGGCATCAAGGGATAGAAATAGCTAAAAGCGTAATGACCCTGGAAGAGATGGTGGAAGCATTATGAAGATAAAGCTAACAGAGGTCAGTCACGTGTATTTGCAGTCAACTCCTCAAGAAACAGTAGCCTTAAAGAATATTAATTTGGAGCTAGCGGAAGGTAAAATTATTGGTATTATAGGTGAAACTGGCTCAGGGAAGTCAACCCTGATTCAAACTATGAATGGTCTCATTAAGCCTACTTGTGGAAACATCATGGTAGGAGCAGTAGATATTACTCAAAAAAAGGTTAATCTAGCCACTATTCGTCAGCAGGTAGGTATCATTTTTCAATATCCAGAATATCAGCTCTTTGAAGATACAGTAGCAAATGATGTTGCCTTTGGACCTCGCAATATGGGTTTACAAGAGGAGGAGGTTGATAACCGGGTTACGGAAGCTTTAAAGTTAGTGGGTCTAGACATAGCTACCGTGGGGGAATCCTCCCCATTGACTCTTAGTGGCGGTCAGAAGAGAAGAGTCGCCATAGCTGGAGTATTAGCTATGAGACCCAGAGTATTGGTATTAGATGAACCAACGGCTGCCTTAGATCCAAAAGGCCGTAAGGAACTGCTAAATCTATTAAATAGGCTAAAAGAGGATCAGGGAATAACTATTGTGATTGTGACCCACAGCATGGATGAAGTGGCACAGCTAGCAGATGAGCTAATTGTATTAAATCAAGGCCAAGTGTTTCTTCAGGGGACGCCTGCAGCAGTTTTTAGTGAAGAGGCAAAGCTAGCTAAGATCGGATTAGCGGTGCCACAGATAACTCAGTTGCTGCTAAGATTAAAAGCTAAAGGCCTTTTAGTAAATACTAATGTGTTTAAGGTAGAAGAGGCAGTAAAAGAAATTATTAAGGCAAGAGGTGCTAGCCATGCTTAAGGATGTTGTATTGGGCCAATATATCCCTACCAATTCGTTCATTCATCAGCTAGACCCTAGAGGGAAGATTATTGCTATTGGCATAATGATGGTAGGGGTATTTTTACTAGAGTCTGTTACTAGCTTCGCCCTTTGGTTCGTTTGGTTGGCATTTCTAATTATCATGACTAAAATTCCACCTTTATTTTTAATAAGAGGGGTAAAGCCTATTTGGTTTATAATACTTTTTACTATGATTATCCATTTTTTTATGACGCCAGGAGAAGTGGTGTTCCAACTGGGACCCTTAACTATTACTGAAGAAGGTTTAAATAGAGGAATTATTATCGGTATTAGGATTTTTGTTTTAGTGCTAATAACTAGCATGTTAACTTTGACAACCTCTCCTTTAGAATTAACTGAAGGAATAGAAGCGTTATTGAAGCCATTCAAGAGAATTGGCGTACCAGCCCATGAACTGGCAATGATGATGACTATTGCTTTACGATTTATTCCTACCCTACTAGAAGAGACAGAGCGTACAATGAAGGCCCAAATGGCCCGAGGAATGGATTTTGGCAAAGGTTCAATCGTTCAAAGGCTGAAAAATATTATTCCCCTAATGGTACCCTTATTTGTCAGTGCCTTTAGGAGAGCTGATGAGCTGGCCTTAGCCATGGAAGCTCGCTGTTATAGGGGAGGAGAAGGAAGAACTAGAATGAAACAGCTGCAATTTCTTCCAAAAGATAAGCTTGCAATAGCAGCAGTAGTAACGGTAACAGCAATAGCTATAATTATTAGATAAGGTTTGGAGTGAGCCATTATGCGAGTTAAAGTGATTTTACAATATGATGGCACAGCTTATCATGGCTGGCAGCTACAACCAAATAAAAGTCTGCCAACAGTTCAGGCTACTGTAGAACAGGCTTTATCCACCTTATATCACAGAGAGATAAAGGTCCAAGCTTCTGGTAGAACAGACCGGGGGGTTCATGCTGAGGGTCAAGTAATTTCCTTTGATACTTCTGAAGAAGTTCCTGTGGCGCGGATAGTACCTGCATTAAAAGGTATTCTGCCAGAGGATATAGGTGCTATCAGGGCAGAGCAGGTAGATGGCAACTTTCACCCCAGATACTGGGCTAAAAAAAAATGGTATCGCTACATTATTTATCATAGCCCAGTTCCTAATGTCTTTTGGCGTAACTACAGCTATCATGTCTCTTATGAGCTAGATTATAGCAAGATGGAAGCTGCCAGTAGCCTATTATTAGGGTCCCATAGCTTTAAGGCTTTTAGTACAACAAGGACCGGGGTTAAAACCTTTAACCGAGAGTTAGAGGAATGTAGCCTAACAAAAAAGGAAAACCTATTATATGTAGACCTGGTAGCTAATGGATTTTTATACAATATGGCCCGGATAATAGTAGGGACATTGTTGGAAGTAGGACGGGGCTATATGGCTGTCAATGAGATAGAAAAGATAATAGAAAGTCAGGATCGCAAAAAAGCAGGTCCCACCGCTCCGCCCCAAGGGCTGTACCTAAAAAAGGTAATATATTAGCTGGTGTTTTTCTTGACATTGGAAGCAATTTGATTTAGAATATTGTTGTAGTTTGTTAAATCATCATACCAACGAGCCCTGGTGTGTTGAGTGAGACAAATACATGCGGAAAATAGATATTAGACGGGATCGTTTTAAGATAAGGAGGGAAATTCGATGAAAACATATATGGCTAAGCCAAGTGAAGTAGAATCAAAATGGTATATTATTGACGCTACTAACAAAACTTTAGGTAGACTTGCTACAGAAGTAGCTAATCTACTTCGAGGTAAACATAAACCAACCTTTACTCCTCATATTGATACAGGGGACCACGTTGTCATTATTAATGCTGAAAAAGTTAGACTAACAGGTAAGAAGCTTGACCAAAAGCAACTAATAAGACACTCTGGCTATCCTGGTGGATTAAAGACTATGGACTACAGAACTTTGTTAGCAACTAAGCCTGAGAGAGCAGTAATGGTAGCAGTTAAAGGTATGATCCCTCATACTAGATTAGGTAGAGCGCAGTTAACAAAGCTAAGAGTCTATCGTGGCACAGAGCATCCACATCAGGCACAACAACCAGAAGTTTGGGAAATTAAGGCGTAGGGAGGAGGAAAAGGGATGGCACAAGTACAATATTACGGAACAGGTCGTAGAAAAAACTCAGTAGCAAGAGTACGTTTAGTACCAGGTGAAGGTAATGTAGTTGTTAATGATAGAAAGTTAGATGAGTATTTTGGTAAGAAGACATTAGAGATGATAGTAAAGCAGCCACTAGTGCTGACTGAATCAGGATCAAGATTTGATGTTATTGCTAAGGTTCAAGGTGGCGGTACTACTGGACAGGCTGGTGCAGTGCGCATGGGCATAGCTCGGGCGTTGCTTCAAGCAGACCAGGCCCTAAGGCCTACCTTAAAGAGAGCAGGGTTTTTAACTAGAGATCCAAGAATGAAGGAGAGAAGAAAATACGGCTTGAAAAAGGCTCGTAAAGCTTCTCAGTTCTCCAAGCGTTAAGATTTTGGGTTGGAAGGTACTTCCGAAATATTTTTAGGGAGGAAACTAGAATGCCAATTGTTACTATTGATATGATTGAAGGAAGAACAGAAGAGCAAAAGAGGAACCTTGTCAAAGAGGTTACCGAGGCGGTTGTTAAGACTGTGAACACAAAGCCTGAAAATGTAACTATTGTTCTGAGAGACCTGCCTAAGACAAACATCGGCAAAGCAGGCGTATTAATGTCAGATATGAAGTAACATACACCTTAAACACCCTTAATGGGTGTTTTTTTTTATAATTAAATTCTTTAAAAGCTGACAAAACATATCCACTATGTTAAGATAAGTTAGGAACATTTTGCTAATTGAGCGGGCGAAATTATAAATATAGCTTAGATTGGTTAGACTAAATTGTATGTACAATAGTGCGGTAATAAAGGTAAATGGAGGTGGAGACAAATAAAATGAAAAAAGATAATAACAAAACGGTTTCCTTAATTCCCTTAGGTGGAGTACAGGAAGTCGGCAAAAATTTACTTGTCATAGAGTATGAAGATGACATTATGGTGGTAGATGCAGGGGTTAAATTTCCAGATGAAGCCCTGTGGGGTATAGACTTAGTAATACCGGATACGACCTATTTAATTGAAAATAAGGAAAAGATTAAAGGGATTGTATTGACCCATGGGCATGAAGACCACATTGGAGCACTACCTTTTATTCTTAAAAATTTTAACGTCCCTGTTTATGGAACGAAGCTTACCTTAGGACTTGTAAAAAGAAAGCTTGTAGAGCATGGAATGGATAGGCAAGTTAAGCTGGTTCAGGTAAAAGCAAGGGATGTAATAAAGCTGGGGTGCTTTGAGGTAGAACTGTTTAGAGTAAACCATAGTATTCCTGATGGAGTAGGGTTAGGTATTACTACTCCAGCAGGTTTAATAGTCCACTCGGGGGATTTTAAAATAGATCAGACCCCTATAGACGAAGAGGTTATTGACTTTGCAAAGCTTGGAGAGTACGGTCAGCGAGGCGTAATGCTTTTTATTTGTGATAGTACCAATGTGGAAAGACTACAATATACTCCTTCTGAAAAATCAGTTGGAGAGACCTTTAATAGGATTTTTCGCGAAACTCAGCAACGAATCATTGTAGCTAGTTTTGCTTCCAATATTCATAGGCTGCAACAGATAATTGATGCTGCTGTTACCTATGGCCGCAAGGTAGCAGTTGTAGGTAGAAGCATGATTAATGTGGTTGAGGTGGCAGTAGACTTGGGCTACCTTAAGGTGCCAAAAGGTACATTAGTGGATTTAGATGAAATTAATAGGCTAAAGCCAGAACAAGCCTGCATCATGACTACAGGTAGCCAAGGGGAGCCTATGGCGGCACTAACTAGAATGGCTGCTGATGACCACAGGCAGATATCTATTAGCCCTGGAGATACAGTAGTTATATCCGCTGCGCCGATTCCGGGCAACGACAAATTAGTAGCTAGAACTATAGATAATTTATTTAGACGGGGTGCTGAAGTTATCTATAAAGAATTAGAGCTTGTTCACGTATCAGGTCACGCTGGTCAAGAGGAAATCAAATTAATGCTAAATATCCTTAAACCTACTCACGTAATGCCCTTTCACGGGGAATATCGGCATTTAGCCCGCTTTACTCAGTTAGCTGGGAACCTCGGAATTAGCGAGGAACATGTAATTAAAGCTAATATAGGTGATCGCATTGAATGTAATAAACAGTGGATTAAAGCCACTGGACAAGTGTCATCCGGTAGTGTATTTATAGATGGCCTTGGTATAGGCGATGTAGGTAATATAGTTTTACGGGACAGAAAGTGTTTAGCTGAAGAGGGAGTAGTAATTATGGTAGTCACTATTGATAAAAATACTGCCAAAGTTTTAGCTGGTCCAGACATTATTTCTCGAGGGTTTGTATTTGTTAGAGAATCAGAGGACTTAATGAACAGAGCCAAAGACCACCTAAATACTGTATTTAAAGAGATGGAAAAACAAAAGATTACAGAATGGTCGGTCTTAAAGCAACGTAGCAAAGATAAGCTTAGTGAGTTTTTTTATCAGGAAATGAAACGCAGGCCAATGATTTTACCAATTATTATGGAAGTATAACAAAGCTAATTATTGATATATAACAACCAACCGGGAGTTTAAGTAAAAATGGATATAGAACGAGTAGTTCCGAAGCAAATGAAACCAGACAATAGGCTGCTGATCGAGCATATTTCCAGATATAAATTTGCGGCAAAATATTCATTTGGTAGAATATTGGACATTGCCTGCGGAGTAGGATATGGTATGAAAATAATAAAGGAGCATTCTGTCCGCCCTATAGCTGAAATGGTTGGTGTCGATTTGGACGGAGATTCCATAAGATATGCCATAGATCATTATTGGGAGAAGGGTATGGATTATTATGAAGGTGATGCCCTTGATCATAGCCTCAAGCAAAAAATAGGTACCTTTGATACAATTGTCAGCATGGAAACAATTGAACACCTTCAAGACGATTTCCGTTTTATTAAGATTATGAAATCTTTATTAAACCCTGGTGGTATTGCTATTATTTCAACCCCCTTTGGTCAAGGAAGAGGAAAACCTTGCGGCAATCCATTTCATCTTCATCAGTACTTAGAAGAGGAATTTATAGAATTAGTACAGCCCTTAGGCAAACTGGAAATGTATTATCAGCTAGATGATCAAATTGAGAAGAGAAAATTAGGCAAAAAATATTACTTAATGATTGCTGTATGTCAAAATTCTTAAAAAAATAGCAGGATATTTTAAGAAAAAGTCTAATTATAGAGTAAATATAAAAATGTTTTATCATACTATAACGGAAGAACGTTAATTTTATGATAGGAAAATAGGGAGGTTAATGAAATGGAAAAGATAACAAAGGAAATGAGTATTGTTGATGTAGTATCAAAATTTCCACAAACAGCTGAGGTGTTTATGTCTTTTGGTATGGCGTGTCTAGGCTGTGCTGCAGCGAGATTTGAAAATATTGCTCAGGGAGCTGGGGCTCACGGTATCGATGTTGATGCTTTGGTAGAAAAGTTAAACGAAGCTGTTGGCAAAGAAGGCGGATGCTGTGATACTGGTGGCGGGTGCTGTGGCCAATAATTAATTTTACTATAGCAGTTCTACAGAAGCTGAAGCAGCTCAGATTTTAGGTGCTTCAGCTTTTTGCTCTAAACAAAAACATTTCTTAAAAGGGGATAGGGGTTTGACGCCGGCAATGGTAAAAGAGATTATAAAGTGGATAATAGATCATTTAGATAACGTTGAGCCTATTAAAACGCTATTAAGGCATGTCTATTTACCAATTAGGTTATCAGACGACCAGGTTGATGATTTGATAGTGAAGATAAAAAAAGCAAAAGGCAATGAAGGGGAACTAAAGCGCATAGGCGAGGAACTATCTAAACAGTCAGAAGAAAATCTAAGACAAATGTTTGTGTAGCAAAGGAGAAAAGTTTTGAAAATAGCGTTGTTGCAGATACAAGATATGTTTTTTGGTATAGGTATAACTGACAAGGGCTTAGCTCTACTAACACTGCCCTATAATTGTAAACAGGATACTACTGCGGCATTGGAAGCGGAGCTTAATCGAATTAAGAAAAAAGATAAAAACTTTGCTTATAATGAAGTAGAGCTTGAAAATTCTTTGCTTAAAAGAATAGCTGACAGCCTGACAAAGTACTTTAAGGGAAATGTAGTAGACTTTTCTGATATCCCCTTAGATCTAGCTCCCCATGGCTTGACAAATTTTCAAGATACTATTCTGAGGGAAATAATAACTATTAGCTATGGAAAAATTTGTACATATAAATGGTTAGCAGAAGCAATCAACAATTCTAAGGCAGTAAGAGCTGTAGGGCAGGCGGTAGGAAGAAATCCAATTCCTATTATTATACCCTGTCATAGAATAGTAGGCTCAGATGGATCACTGACTGGATTTTCTGGTGGCCTTGACAAAAAAAAATTCTTGCTAAACCTAGAAGGAATAAATGCTGACGATAGCTTGGCTAAAATTAATGTAATATCTTAAGGAGCAGCTTCATAAGTTTTAAGAGAGATAAACTTATGGAGGGGTCTAAGTGAGAGTAAGGATATATACATTTAAGTGGCCTAGTTATTTGTCAGCTTTTTTAGTGGGACTAGTAATACTCTATCTAGGAGTTATATATCATGGAGGGCTAGCCCAAAAGGATGTTTATCAAGCATCCTCCTGGACAGTAATTAATCAAAAGATCATAATAGATGCTGGGCATGGGGGAGTAGATCCAGGGGCTCAAGGAGCATCAGGTGCTTTAGAAAAAGATATAACATTAGCTGTAGCGTTACAGCTACGTAAATTTCTTCAGCAAGCTGGTGCTGAAGTAATAATGATTAGAGAGGATGATCGGGACTTAAGCACTTCGCCAAAAGGATATTCTCTTAAGAAGAATGAAGATTTAAGAGAGAGGGCTAAGGTCATTAATGAATCAGAGGCAGATGTGCTAGTTAGTATTCATGTAAACAGCATCCCTTCTGATCAATGGTCGGGGGCTCAAACCTTCTATAATCCTAAGTCGGAAGCTGGGGAAGAATTGGCTCAAACTATTCAAAAATCCATAATTACCATAATGGACAATACCACTAGAAAGGAACAGTCAATTGACTCCTATCTATTGAATAAAACAGCAGAGACCCCTGGAGCTATTGTTGAGATTGGATTTATCTCAAATCCAAAGGAAGAGAAACTACTATTGGACAGGGCATACCAGGAGCGGTTAGCGTGGTCAATTTTTAATGGCATCTCCAGCTATTTAATAAATTGATACCAATTCACGACTTACGCCAAGTTATGTCAGGTTGAATATAAATCGGATAAATTTGCCCCCTCAGGTTACACTATATGGTAGCTTAACAGAGGGGGTATTTTTATGCTCGAGAGGTTAGTCATTACAGTGAAGTTATCTTGGCAAAGGATAATTAAACAAATAGTCAATAGAAGGGTAAAGGAAGAGGAATTTAAGAAGTTGCTACAAATGGGGTTTTCCTATCAACAAGTTGAAAAGCTTATTGATTATGCTTGCTATTATGAACTACTGGATCAAGGCTTAGGTAAACTAATCTGGTGTACTGCCAAGCAACAGAAGATCTCTCCATTGGAAGCGGGGGAACGGCTATGTGAAGGATTATATTGGTATGAATGGAGTATTACTATTGCTGATAAGAAAGGCATAAAGTAAGGAAGTAATAGGAGGAAAAAGGAAAAAAAATACCGAACAAAACAATTATTCATTAAATTGTGTACATGTAAAAAGATAGAGGGTGTTATAAATGTCAATTAGCTTTATGGCCTATTGTCCCCATCCGGCTATTATAGTTCCTGAGGTGGGCGGTTCAGAAACTGCTAAGGTTAAAAAGACAATGACAGCAATGGAAAACCTTGCCGAAAGCATACAAGAAAAGGGTGAGGATATTGAGACAGTTATTTGTATTACTCCCCATGGCCCTATTTTCCAGGATGCCATTACTATTTGGCAAACTGAGAGCCTATCAGGGAGACTAGCCAAATTTGGTGCAAGCCAGATAAAGCTAAGCTTTCGAAATGATTTAGAGCTAGCCAAAGCCATAGTGAAGCATGCTGAAGCTAAAAGGATAATTTCTGCCCAGTTAAATTTGCAATTAGCGGATAGCTATAATATTGATCTAGCCCTAGATCATGGAATTACTGTTCCCTTGTACTTTTTGAGGAGAGGGATTTCAGAAAAAGTAAAGCTTGTACCTATCTCTATCGGCTTACTATCATATCAGGAGCTTTATAGCTATGGGATGGCTATTAGAGATAGTATTGAAGAAACAGGCAAAAAGGTAGCAGTAATAGTGAGCGGGGACCTTTCCCACTGCCTTACAGAAACTGCACCAGGAGGATTTCATCCCAAAGGCCAAGAGTTTGACCAAAAATTAGTTTCCTTTGTTGAGGCTGGAGATGTACTGTCTTTGATGAGTATAGACTCTGAGTTAATTGAATTTGCCGGGGAGTGTGGTTTTCGCCCTTTAGTGATGGCTTTAGGGATATTGGACAAGAGCTCCTTTGATACAAGAGTATTATCCTATGAAGCACCCTTTGGGGTGGGCTACCTGGTGGCAGAATTTCATATCAAAGAAGGAACCGAACCCAGCA
>JAWSUQ010000030.1:4928-13015 GCA_033549265.1 Bacillota bacterium | reverse complement strand
GGATAGCTTTTTCCTTTTCTATATAATCACCGGTAAAGGTTAAAAAATCTGGCTTTTGTCGTTCCACTATGCTAGCAATTTTTTCAGGGGAAAAGGGATTTCTCTCTAAATGCAAGTCACTAAGCTGGCAAACCACTACAGGTCTATTGCTTTCCAAAGTGTGATGAATATGGTTTACATCAATACTTCTCGTTTGAATATAGGCAACTATTCCAACTGCTGCTAATATCAAAGCTAAAATATATATAGCTATCATTAATGTTTACCTCCTAACAATTCATAAGAAAGGTTCTTGGTTTAAGGTCTGCTATTAATATGGTCTCAAATAGCTTTTTTGATTCAATTAAATAGTTGCTTTAGTAAAATACTGTTTAGCCCATATGAATAAAATTAGGGAACAGGAAGTAAAGTTAACTGAAAAAATATTAACCGCATTTACAGATGCTCTTGAAAGTAATGTAATACCATAAACAAATTAGAGCTAGAACTAACCAAACGATAGTTCTAGCTCTAGCCTTTATTTTGGAGCAAAGGTTTCACAGCAAGTGTTTTCTGACATTCTACATTTTTTATCATTTACGCTTGATCTAACTTGAATATGGTTGGCATGGCAGTTGCCAACATTATCATTGAATTTGCATTCTTCTATTTGACAGTTTATTGCATTTGGCATTTATCCTCACCTCCCTTGTGTAATTTATTTTGCCCCAACTAAAATTTTTCTATGAAGGTCAATTTATACGTATAATTTTATTTATTTCCTGATGGAAAGATGTGATATAATAATTTTGTGATTTATTATTGATTGTGACTTTCCAATAAGGAGTGAAAGAATGAAGCCGTATTTTAATGGAGATTTTTATGATACTCCTCCAGAAACACCTAGAAGAGTTTTGGATAAGCTTTTTTTAAATACTCGATTTTATTTTGCCAGCCAAGTTATCAAAGAGATATCTAAGGCTAGAAAAAAAGTATCAAATGGCCTTTATGATGATGCTGCTTGGGCCCAATCATCTATTAATGTTCTTAAACATATAGAAGGATGTGGCGGGCGCTTTCATCTAAGGGGATTGGAAAACCTACATAAAGCTGAGGGGCCAGTAGTCTTTGTGAGCAATCATATGAGCACCTTAGAAACAATGGTTTTCCCTTGTATAATAGCACCAGTGATGAAGGTTACATTTGTAGTGAAGGAGAGCTTAGTTAAGCAGTCTTTTTTTGGCCCAGTGATGCGTTCCCGTGACCCTATTGCTGTAGGCAGAAATAATCCCAAGGAAGATTTTCAAATTGTAATGAATAAGGGACAAGAGCTATTGAAGAAAGGCTGTTCTATTATTATTTTTCCTCAGACAACTAGAACCGTTGAATTTATCCCAGAAGAATTTAATTCTCTCGGTGTGAAGCTGGCAAAAAAAGCCGAGGTTCAGGTAATACCGGTGGCAATTAAAACAAATTTTTGGGGTAATGGACAACTAGTAAAAGAGCTTGGTCCAATCAATAGAACAGAGCCTATATGCATGTCTTTTGGAGCACCGATGAAAATTGCAGGCAATGGCAAGGAAGAGCATAAAATAGTAGTGGAATATATTGAACAGTGTTTGAAAAAATGGCAGAGTATTTAAGGTAATTACCCAAAAAGGAGAAATAATATTAATGGATGAATCTAATCATTCTCAGCAACGTAAAATAGGTTTGGCATATGGGGTGCTGGCATTTTCTGCCTGGGGGGTACTACCCCTTTATTGGAAGCTGCTGGAGCAGATACCTGCAGGTCAAATATTAGCTCATAGAATAGTTTGGTCTTTTTTCTTTGTAGCAGCTATTTTGGCAATGGGCAAAAAATGGCTTATCTTTAAAGAAGTTCTTACTAGCCCTAAAAAGGTAGCGCTTATTGCTTTATGCTCAGTAATAATTAGTGTTAATTGGTTTACTTATATCTACGCTGTCAACACTCATCAAGTGGTAGAGGCAAGCTTAGGCTACTATATTAACCCCTTGGTATCAGTAATATTTGGGCTAGCTTTTTTAAAGGAGAAGCTTAGTCAAGCTCAATGGGTTGCTGTTTTGATGGCTGCCATTGGGGTTGTAGTAATGACTGTTCAGTATGGAAAAATACCCCTAATAGCTATGACCCTTGCCATCAGCTTTGCCATATATGGTTTATTAAAGAAGCTTATTAAGGTAGATTCTGTAGCATCTTTAGCCTTAGAAACTGCTGTACTAGTGCCGATTGCACTACTATATCTAGGATATAAGCAAATAGCGGGAGTAGGGGCAATCGGGGTAATTCCAGGATCAATTTTATTGCTACTTATAGCCTCTGGTGTAGCAACAGCTGCTCCTTTGCTCTGGTTTGCTAAAGGTGCCCAAAGGATTGAACTATCCACCATAGGCTTTTTGCAGTATTTAGCACCTACAATTTCTTTAGGGATAGGGATATTTATCTTCAATGAGCCCTTTAGTAAAACCCACTTAATCAGCTTTGGCTTTATATGGATAGCTATTATTGTTTATACACTATCAAAGACAGGTATTTTTAAAGATAAAGATAGAAGCTATCAGTCTAAAGAGGCAACTCTTTAGACTTTTTTTATAGAAAATTAATTAGAATATTATTACAATTCAGAGTAAATAGCAGGATTTTATTTACAGTAGGAAGAATTATTTTTAATATATTATGAAACATGGGAGGAAAACCATGAGAAGAAGCTTAAAGGGATTTCTCTTTTTTGGAGCTATAATTGGCTCCTTGTTAATGTTTATATTTGTATATATTGTACTTTCTAATGGCTATGAAAAATATATTGAAGCTCAGGCTATAACAAGAGCTGATAATATGGCTGTAGTGACCTTTAATTCTATTAATCAGCTAATGAGAAAAGGCTTAGACCGGAACGAGTTGGAGCAATATTTAAGTTCTAATCAACAGTATTATTTGGAGCTTCACTCAAATGTTAGGTTTTATGGCAGAGAGGCTGTTGTGAGAGAGGAAGTAGGGCAGATATTTAGTACGGGCGAAGCTGACTGGTTTAGGAATGGCAGCGTTATTAGCTATATCTATCCAAGTAAAATAACTGAAAGCTGCTTAAGCTGCCATAAAAGTGCTCAGGTAGGGGAAGTGCTGGGGATTATAGAGGTTAGACAGAATATAGAGCCGCTGATTGCTCAGGGAAAGCAGCAAACCTATATCTACTTACTATTTATTTTTCCGTTACCGATATTGGGGGCATATTTAGTATCTAGTTATCTAAGCAAAAAGATCAACAGATCCATCAATGAGCTTCATAATAGAATTGCCAAGATTAATAAAATGGATGATCTAAAATTAATTGAAATGAACAATATTGACCTGACCTTTAATGAACTGAATGTTTTATACAAGGAAATAAAAAATCTAGCTAGTAAAATGAAGATTATATCTGTAGATAAGGATATCTTAGAATTTGAGGTAAAGCTGTTACAGAAGTTTATCATCACATCTGAGGTGGTGAAAGACTGGAAGGAACATGTTAACTATCTATTAGTGGAAATAAATAAAATAATGGAAGCTCATTTGCTATTCTCCATATTTAAGGTGGAAGATGAAGATTACATACTGGAGGTTTTTTGGCTCCAACAGCCAACAGTAAGAACCCAGGAAGTTTTTGAAACGGTTATAAAGGAGCAGCTTAAAACCTCTGCTCTATATAAAGGTGATATTATTGGGTTAGTTATAAATCATAACATTGCTTTAGCTAAGGGGAACTTATCTGAATTAGACCAGGACAGCATTGCCATTCAGACTAAATCGCTGTTTTTGGATACACCCCGAATTGGTGGCATTGTGGGCATTGGAGTTAACTCAAGCTTGGGGAATGATACTACTAGAGTACTAGTTGTTGAAAGCGTTTTGACTACTTTATTAAATGTAATTGGCTCTGTCAAAGCAATTTACAAGTATACTAAGGAATTGGAGTATTTTGCTACGCGAGACCCTTTAACAAATCTATATACCCAGCGGGTATTTTGGGAACTCCTTAGTTACGAGGTAAAACGGGCTGAAAGACATGACTACAAGTTTTCGGTTTTAGTGATTGACCTAGACGATTTTAAGCTAGTAAATGACCTCCATGGGCATTTATTTGGTGATAAGTTCTTACAGGAAGTAGCCATTGCTATCAGAGATACCCTGAGAAAGGAAGATATCCTATCGCGCTATGGTGGTGATGAATATGCTGTAATTTTGCCTTACTCAGACCAAGAGCAGGCCCATTTTGTAGCAAGTAGAATTATGGAGCGGCTAAGGGAAAATATTTTAACCTCTCCTGAGGGTAAGCAAGCTAAGGTGTCTGCCTCAATTGGAATTGCAGTTTATCCTGACCATGGCATAGACTCTAAAAACCTGTTCTTGGTGGCAGATAATATGATGTACAAGGCTAAGGGCTTAGGAAAGCAGCAAGTGGGATTACCAACCCACGAGGATGTAGCAGAGATCTTTAGAACTATTAAGGATAAGAATACCCTCATATTGAAGGCCCTTGAAGAAAATAAGGTATTTCCACACTTTCAACCAATTATTGATAACCAAAGTGGAGCGGTTATTGCCCATGAGGTATTAATGCGGATAGACTTACCGGAAGAAATAATGGTGGCTAGCGACTTTGTGGAAACAGCTGAGAGTATGGGGATAATAAATAAGCTAGACTTTATGTTGATGGAAAAGGCTTTTGCTAAAGTAAAAGAAGAAAATTATAGCAACTACATTTTTTTAAATCTGTCTCCTAAGGCTTTAATTCTTAATGAATTTATGCCAACGGTCCGGAGATTTTTGAAGAAATATGAGATTGAGCCTTCTCAAATTGTTTTTGAAATTACTGAGCGTGATACAGTAAAAAACATGACTACCTTAGAGAAATTTGTTTTAGATCTAAAGCTAGATGGATTTAAATTTGCAATTGATGATTTTGGCTCTGGGTTTTCCTCCTTTCAATATGTGAAACGATTACCTATTGATTTCGTAAAAATTGAAGGAGACTTTATTAGAAGCATTGTCAAAGATGGAGCTATGGACAGAGCTATTGTAATGAGTATAGCAACATTAGCAAGGGAAATAGGGATTGTCACTATTGCAGAGTTTGTGGAGGACGAGGAAATACTAGCTAGAGTTAAAGCATTAGGAATAAATTACTCTCAAGGCTATTATGTAGGTAGGCCTTCAGCAAAGCTTATCCTAAAATAGCATCAATAATAAGGAACTTTTTCGGTTGGAAACTTCGTCTGTAAATAAGATTAGGCAAGGAGGAAAAAGTGGTGACTGAGACCATAGCGCAACTGAAGCAAAAAATAAAGGAAAAAGAAGAAGTAATCGCTGCTTTAAAGGAAAGCGAGCAGAGCTACCATATGCTCTTAGCCAATTTGCCTGACCTCATTCTAATTTATAAGGATTGGAAGATTGTTTATCTCAATGAAGCAGCCCTTAAAATAATTGGCTATGCCCCTGAGGAAATAATAGGCACCCCTATTCTTAATCATGTAGTGGCAAAATACCACTCCCAAGTAATAGATAACGCAATTAAGCGCTTTAATGGAGAAGAAGTTAATGAATATGAAATAGAAACTATCACTAGATACCAAGGAATCCGTACAAATATTATTAGAGGTACTATTGTCACACTAAATGGAGAGCCAGCAGGGCTCGTTGTGCTAACAGATATTACTGATCGTAAGCTAGCTGAAAAGAAGCTGGCAGAAAGCGAGGGGAAATATCGCAATTTAGTAGAAAGAGCTAATGATGGGATAGCCATTATTCAAGACAACGTGATAAAGTTTGCTAATAAAAGTTTAGCTAACATACTTGGATATGCTGTTAGTGAGTTAGAAGGAACTGAATTTGCCCAATACATTCATTCAGAAGAAGCTGATAAAATTAAGGATAGATACCAACGGCGAATGAATGGAGAGCAGATTGAATCAATATATGAAACGGTACTGCAACATCGAAGCGGACTAAGGTTAGCAGCCGAATTTAATGCAGGATTGATACCTTACGAAGGAAGAGAGGCTAATCTAGTAATCGTAAGAGATATTACTGAACGAAAGCAAGTGGAGGAACAACTAATATATTTGAGTTTTCATGATAAGCTAACAGGCCTGTACAATAGAGCGTTTTTTGAAGAAGAAATAGTACGGTTAGACTCGGAGCGACAATTACCTCTAAGCGTCATCATTGGCGATATAAATGGACTTAAACTAGTTAATGATGCCTTTGGGCATAGCCAGGGCGATGAGCTCTTGGTAGAAGTGGCTCAGGTTTTAAAGGGTGCCTGCCGTCAAGAGGATATAATCTGCCGTTGGGGCGGCGATGAATTTGCCATTATTCTCCCAAAAACTAATGAACATGACGTTCAAAAGTTGTGTAGGAGAATTCTGCAAATCTGTGAACAAGCTGGAGCAAACCCTGTGCCAGTAAGTATTTCTCTAGGAACGGCCACCAAAAATCAGAGAGACAAGCTAATGGATCATATCTTAATTGAGGCTGAGGATAGAATGTATCAAAATAAGCTAAAGGAGAGTAATGAAGCCCATAAGAATATATTAGCTGTGTTGCAAATAAAATTAATAGAACAAACAGATGAAACGGTGGAGCATATCGATAGGATGCTTATATTGGCTACTGGAATGGGAAGAAAGCTTGGCTTATCTAATAGTGAGCAGTTTGAACTAGAGCTATTAATAAGGCTACACGACATAGGTAAGGTAGGGATACCTAAAGAGGTTTTTTTGGGGGATTTAAAGGACAACAAGAAACTGCAGCTCTTAAAAGGGCATAGTGAAATAGGGTATCGCATAACTAAGGCTATACCAGAGGTTGCGCACATAGCAGAGAAGGTATTAGCCCATCATGAAATGTGGGACGGTACGGGTTATCCAAAGAAACTGGAGGGACAGGAAATTCCTCTGTTGACAAGAATACTGGCTATTATTGATTATTATGATAGAATATGCTATTCCTCTTCAGAAAGGGAGTTCTCCCTTGGCCGCCAGCAGGCTATAGAGGACTTGCAGAAACTATCGGGTGAGAAATTTGATCCTGAACTGGTAGATATATTTTTAAAGCTAGTGAAGGAAGATCATCTAATTAGTTAAAAGTTATTAATTTTGCTTTAGGATTGTACTATTGGAGTGAGGATTATGTACCTGCAGAGTATAAAAAGTAAAATAATATTATTAGGCGTGATTCCCATAATATTTTTTATATTAGCTAGCTTTGCTTATATCCTTCCTTCGATTGAAGCAGATATTTATGGGGAAAAAGAGACAAAGACTAAAGAGCTTGTTGATGTAGGCCTTTCTATTCTTGATTACTACTATTGGCAAGAGCAGCAGGGTATTCTATCTAGGGAAGAGGCCCAGGCGAAAGCTAAAGAAGCTATTAGGAACGTCCGGTTTGGTGATCTGCTCTTAGATTACTACTGGATAAATGATTTCCAGCCAGCTGTAATTATGCATCCTTTTAGACCAGATTTAGAAGGTCAGGATGTATCAGATATTCAAGATAGTGAAGGCATATATCTTTTCAGAGAGTTTGTTAAGGTAGCCACAGAGCATAAGTCTGGGTTTGTACCTTATACCTGGCAGTATTATGAGGAATTTCAGCGGATTGAACCAAAGCTATCCTATGTAGCAGCCTTTGAGCCTTGGAACTGGATCATTGGAACCGGTATTTATATTAATGATATAAATGCAATAGTGGCAAGCAAACGGAATGTTTCCCTTGCCTTTATTTTAAGCGCCGCAGCTATTGCATTAATAGCCCTAATTTTACTGATTAACAGGGTAGTTCTAAATCCTATCAGGAATTTAGCAGATTATGCAGCCCAACTGGGAGATGGAAATTTTTCAGAGCAGCATCAAGTTTTAGTTAATGATGAGATAGGCTATTTAGGCAAAATGCTTAATAAAATGGCAGTAAATATAGAGGGGTTAGTGGAACGGATCAGCAAGCAAAAAAAACATTTAGAGGTATTGTTTGACAAATCTCCTGATGCAATTTTGCTGATTGACAATAATCAGCAGATTGTTGCTGCTAATGCTCGATTTCAGGATAT
>JAWSUQ010000030.1:0-4918 GCA_033549265.1 Bacillota bacterium | reverse complement strand
GCTAAAGGAAATAAAAGGCAAGCAAGTAAATGATGTAATTGATCCGGATAAAAAGCTTGCAGAGTATGGAGGCAGCCGTATTTTAGCCGGTGAAACAGTTGTTTTTGATAATATCGTTCGTTACAGAAAAGATGGCAGTCCTATTAATGTTATGCACAAAGGAATTCCGCTAATAATTGATGGAAAGATTGTGGGCGGATATGTTATTTATACTGATATTTCAGAGCGGGCTTTAGCAGAGGAAAAGCTTCGCAATAGTGAAGAAAAGTTTAGAAATATCTTTGATAGCTCCAGTGATGCCATTATTATATTTGACCTGGATGAAAATATTCTGGAAGTTAATAATGTAATGTGTCAAAGATTAGGTTATGAGCGGGATGAGATGCTCCAAATGACTATCCGAGATATTAGAGCTTTTGGTTATATAGATCTAGTACCCAAGCAAATAAAGGATATAGAAAAGCAGGGTTTTGATATCTTTGAAACCTTTCATGCTACTAAAGATGGCGGAGTAATTCCGGTAGAGGCCAATGTTAAAGTAATTAATTATGAGGGCAAGCCGGCACTATTAGGTATAGTAAGGGATATTAGCAAACGGAAAAAAGCAGAAGAAAAATTAAAATATCTGAGCTTTCACGATATCCTTACAAACCTTTATAATAGGGCATATTTTGAGGAAGAGCTTATACGGCTAAATACAGACAGGCAATTGCCCTTAAGTCTTATTATGGGCGATTTAAATGGCTTAAAGCTTGCTAACGATGCCTTTGGCCATGACCATGGAGACATGCTCCTTAAGAAAATAGCAGATATTCTAAAGCAGTCCTGTCGAGATGGGGACATCATTTGTCGCTGGGGTGGCGATGAGTTCGGCATAATCTTACCTAGCACTACTGAAGCTGATGCTAAAAAAGTAGCGGATCGAATAAAAATTAATTGTAGCAGTTCCTCAGAAGGGTCGATGTTTTTAAGCATCTCCTTAGGCACTGCTACTAAAACTGAGCAGAGTCAGGATATAAAATGGGTGTTAAAAAAAGCTGAGGATAACATGTATCGAGCAAAGTTAAGAGAAGGAGAGGCTGCCCGCAAGGATATTTTATCCTCTCTACATCAATTGCTAGCACAAACCACTTTTGAAACAGGGGAGCACAATAGAAGGATGGAAGTGCTTGCCCTTAAGCTAGGAACTGACATAGGACTTTCTAAGGGGGAGCTTCAAAAACTAAGTCTCCTTGCTAGTTTGCACGATATTGGTAAAGCTACTATTACTCCAGAGCTAATAATGAAACCTGAGAGGCTAGCTATAGATGAATGGAAATTAATGAAGGAGCATAGTGAGGCAGGCTTTCGGATAGCTCAGTGTATACCTGAGTTTGGGCATGTTGCAAATGAAATATTAGCCCATCATGAGCACTGGAACGGACAAGGCTACCCTAAGGGTCTGAAAGGTGAAAAAATACCGCTACTGTCACGGATTATTACAATAGTAGATGCCTACGAAGCGATGTCAAATGATAGACCTTATCGCGTTGCTTTAAGTAATGCAGAAGTTCTTCTTAAGCTGCAAGCAGGAGCTGGAACACAGTTTGACTCAAAATTATTAGAAATGTTTATCTATAATACAATTAAACAGATTAGTTAATCCCTCTAAAGGACTTTATAATTTTTTGTAGAAATTAAAAGTTGGTGTAAACTTTATCAAAAACTTGTTAACATAATTAGGGGGTTTATAATATTGTTACGCCAGCGGCCCATTAGAATAATAGCTAGCATTTTAGCCATATTGCTACTGGCTCAAGCTGTATCACCTTCTATTCCAGATGCTTACGGTGCTAAGTCACATTTATCCATAGATGAATTGGAGCAATTATCAAATCAGCTTACAAAAGAAATTTTTGAGCTTAATCTGCAGCAGGCTTTAGTAGCTAGAGAAAAGGAAGAACTTACATTGCAGCTGGTAGAGATAGAGGCTAGTTTGGCTGAACAAGAAGAGGATTTGATTCACCTAATGATGGAGGCTCAATTAAAGTGGGAGGACTTGGCCTCATGGCTTAGATTTGCCTTTATTAATTTACGAGTTTCTTTTTTATACTTACTTTTTGCAGCAAATACCTTTACAGATTTATATGTTTCCTGGTACTTAGTGGAAAAAATTGTGGCTCATCAGGCAAAGCTTATTAGAGAGCTACTGCAGGTACAAAGGGTAATAGTTGACAAAAAAGCTTATTTGACTGACGCAAGAGACCAAATGAATAAGAAAATACAACAGGTGGCTCAGCTTGAATATAGGATTATAAGTCTTACTAAAGAGAAGCTAGCAACTCTTGAGGTAATAAGGCAAGCTGAAAGGGAATATGGCATAAATATTCTTGCTGAAGAGCAATACTGGCAGGAGCTAATGGCATCCTTAGAAGAACTGCTCTTAGCATTTAAAACATTTAAATGGGAACAGCTGGAACCTAGGCGGATTGAGCTGCAGTTGTTACAGAGAAAGGTATTAGCAGAGTTTAGCCAGGAAGATGTAGCTAGGATTATGGCCCAAAGCACAGCTGGCTCTCAATTTATCCTAAGGATAACTGAGCAAGGGATGGTTTTTTCTAAAGCAGGGGATGAAAGAAGTGTATCCTTTTTGGCAAGGCTAACAATTGTAAATAATAAGCTAGAGCTACAACCTGAATATATTGCAATAAAAGGTGTAACTTTATCTCCCGATTTAGTTAAAAAGCTGGCAGGGCAGTTTGACTTGACTGCTCCTTTACCAGAGGTGCATCAGCCTGGGGTTACCGCCTCAAAAATTTGGGCCGGAAATGGTTATTTAACAGTTGAATTTAGAATACAGTGAAATATATCTGACAGATGGCGAAAGGAGTTTTTTTTTAAGATGATGATTCCGTTTTTCTTAACGCCTAAGCAAGAGGTTATGTTTTTGCCTGTTAAGTCTACTATGCGCCAAGCTTTGGAAAAAATGGAGTACCACAGGTACTCAGCTGTACCATTAATTGATGATGATGGAAAATATACTGGTACAATAACTGAGGGAGACTTGCTTTGGAAAATAAAAAACACACCGGGTCTGAGTTTTGAAAATACTAATAAAATTTTACTTAGCGATGTAGCGCAACATATGCAAAATAAGCCAGTTAAAATTGATGCTAAAATTGATCAGCTATTAGATCTAGCTAAGACACAAAACTTTGTACCAGTAATTGATGACGAAGAAGTCTTTATTGGAATAGTTAAGAGAAGTGATATAATTGAGTACTGTGTTAAGCAGTTAGACAAAGAACGAAACAAAAAAGCTGAAGAATAACGAAGTAAAAAGAATTGAATGATGAGGAATATATAAAGGCTTACCTGATTAGAGGTAAGCCTTCGTTTATTTACAATTTATCCTAGCATTGTCTTTAAATCTTCTTGTGCATCACCAATTAACTTTAAGCCAAAGGTGTCAACAAGTACTTGCAGGACTCCAGGAGATACAAATGCTGGTGCGCTTGGACCCACCCTGATATCTTTTACGCCAAGGCTGAATAGTCCTAAAAGAATAGCTACCGCTTTTTGCTCAAACCAAGATAATACTATGCTAAGGGGTAAATCGTTTACTGAGCAGTCAAAGGCTTCTGCCAATGCAATAGCTATTTTTACAGCAGAACCTGAGTTGTTGCACTGACCTAAGTCAATATATCTTGGAATATTGGTTCCTGGCACAGTGCCATAATCTACATCATTAAACTTAAACTTTCCACAAGAAGTAGTCAGCAATACGCAATCCTGTGGTAGAGAAGTAGCTAGCTCTCGATAATAATCCCTACCTTTAGTAGGAGCATCACAACCAGCAATTGTGAAAAATCTTTTGATTTTACCAGCTTTAACAGCTTCAATAATTTCTGGAGCTATTGACAGTACTGTTTCATGGTGGAAGCCAGTAGTCATAATCTTGTCAGACTGTACGTTAGCAGCTGGAAGCTCTAAGGCTCTATTAATTAGTGGTGTAAAATCATTGCCTTCAATCTTAGGTACCCCTTCAAGGCCTGCAGTACCATAAGTCCACATTCTATCTGCATAACTACCTTTTATCGGCATCAAACAATTAGTTGTTCCAAGGATAGCACCCGGGAAGCTTTCAAATAATTTTCTTTGGTCATACCATGCTTTACCAATATTACCCTTTAGATGGGAGTATTGCTTAAGCTTTGGATAGCCATGGGCTGGCAACATTTCTGAATGAGTGTAAATGTTTATTCCTTTTCCTTCTGTTTGCTTAAGTAGCTCTTCAAGGGCAAACAAGTTATGTCCTGTTACAACAATACACTTGCCTTCAATCTTATCTGAGGATACTTGAATTGGTGAAGGTACACCTAAGCGATCGGTATGGGCCTTATCTAATAAATCCATTACCTTTACAGTTGCCTGGCCTACTTTTAATGCCATGCCAACATGCTCTTGAAGATTAAAATTGGAGTTTGTCAAAGTAGTATATAGAGCCTCTTGAGTGATAGCATCTACCTCTGGATCTGAGTAGCCTAACTCTCTAGCGTGAGTAGCATAGGCAGCTACACCTTTCAGACCTAAGATAATTGTATCCTGTAGGCTTGAGATATCAGGATTCTTACCACAAACACCAATCTTAGTACAGCCACCCGCTGGAGTTTGCTCACACTGGTAGCAAAACATTGGCATTGGCTCCTTTGATGATTTTTCTTCATTCTTAAAAATTCCAAACATAATTAATAGCCTCCTTTTAATTTATGATAAGGGAGAAACAATTCCCTTAAGCACTGTTCTTTACAGTTCCTATAATAACTGATATGAAAAGTGCCTACAGTGACTTATGCCATTTAGGCAAAGTGAGTTTTATCACAGTATATTTGTATGGATATTCATTAATTGACAAATTATGTTTATAATTGGACCGAAG
>JAWSUQ010000029.1:0-13139 GCA_033549265.1 Bacillota bacterium | reverse complement strand
AAGCGACCTTTATTTGACCGGAGATGATTTAATTTGGGAGAGCAGCGCTGAGGATAGCCACCACCGTTCCGGTCTACTAGTTGTGCCGCAAGAAGTATTAAAGCTAAGTTCTGATTTAGGGGAATTAACCCTTAAATTGTATGACCTTGATGGTGTACCGGAAAGACAATTTGTTTGGGGGCAAGAGCTGTTGTTTAATAAATAAATGATGTTAATGAAAAAGCAGGTCTTTTAGTAGCAATGCTACTAAAAGACCTGCTTTTCTTATTTCTACCTAGGTATTTTTTTCATCAGTAGAGTTTTGACTAGTTTCTGAATTGTTATGGCAATTACTGCCATGGCCACGCATCATAAACAAGTGCAACAAAGGGCATAAAAGCATAATCAAATAAAAGGGGCTAAAGCCACTACTAGTATCGCCAATTGTATTATTGCCACCAGATTGAAAAAAGATGAAATAAAAAACTAAACCCATACCTAAAGCACATAATAGCATCAGAACCTTATGAAATCGACCGTCTATACATACCACCCCCGGGTATTGATTTTATTTATATTTTATCTTAAATCCTCTAAAAAAATATGGTTAAAATGTGAATAATTTATGAAGTTTTTTAGTTGAATGGTACATTAATCACGGGTTATGAATAGGACGTGCTAGCAATTAAATAAGCATATACAAAAGAACCCAAGGGGGGTATATATATGAGTGAGGCACTGACTCAAATAATGCTAAATGGAGAAATATCAATTTTGTTATTTGGAGTAGTAGCTGCGCTGGGAGTAGCAACATCTTTTAATCCCTGCATGTATGCAATGATACCATTACTAGCGGGGTTTGGTGAAGGGCAAAACAATCAATCCTTAAGAAAAAAAATACTTATTTTTATCTTAGGCTTTAGTCTTACTCTAAGCCTGTGGGGAGTAGCTGGATCCATACTAATAAAACATTTGAGCTTTTTATCCCACAACTGGAATCTTTTTTTAGGAAGTTTATTTTTACTAGTGGCAGCTTATTTAACAAAAATTCATTTATTAGCCGCCGCTTTACTTAAGCGAATACCAATAAAGATGATCTTTATGTATTCTAAGCAGAAGAAAGCAGCGAAAAAAACCTTTCCTGCTATTTTCATACTCGGGGCAACATTTGGCTTATTACCAGCCCCTTGTACTACGCCAATAGTTATTAGCATAATTGGATATACAGCGGTGTTTGAAAGCACTGTATTAACAATGATACTGCTGTTTATATATGCAATTAGCCATGGCTTGCCGCTGCTAATAATCGGGAGTGGCATTGACATAGTACAGAAAAAATTGAAAATTAGCTGGTTAAATGGCTTAACTAAGAAAATAATTGCTTTAATAATGCTGTTATTAGCAGGATACTATTTCTTTTTCGCTGCTAGCATACATCTTCACTGAGTATATAAAGAAATAATAGTGAAAATTTATTCTTCTACTGAAAGCACCTGAAACAATTTCCAAATACTTTTCCTCGAGTTTATAGTATAATTTTAGAGTACACAATAGAGGGGAGGGGATGAAGGTGCTAGAGTGGCTAACGAAACAAGAATATACCGCCTTTGTTCCAAAAATATTATTAGGGTCCATAGTAGTTGTAGTTTTGCTTAACTACCTAATGAAAGCTCCTTACGTCATAAAAAACAGCGCCTATGAAGTATTTAGGTATTTAAATACCAGATATGTCATCCATCAGCTGGCGGATAATTACAATAACATTACTGATGATGTCATCTTATTTTATGAACCTTCAGAAAAGGAAATGGTACCTGTAGTAATGGGGGTAGCTGAGGAATTTTTTACTCATGTAAATAATATTTTCGACTTGCAGCCTAGGGGCAGGGTTCCTATTGTAATTCACAGTGATAAAGAATCTCTTAACAGAAGCTTTGGTTGGGATGCTAATGAAAGTGCCATGGGAGTATATTGGGCAGGGATAATCAGGGTATTATCGCCACAAGCTTGGATTGATGAGGAGGATCCAGCTGTTATTTCAGAAGCATATCGCTACGGGGGGCCAGTAGTACATGAGTACATCCATTATATAGTTGATCTAAAAACTAAAGGAAATTACACCCGCTGGTTTACCGAGGCTTTAGCGCAGTATTGGGAGCGGGAGCTGACGGGATTTCAATTCGATATGAAGGAAGGAAGCCTTGATCAGGGCCTTTATCCGTTTGCAGCAATGGATCGACAGTTTGATAGTCTACCAAATCAAGCCTTAGCTTATAGCCAATCTTTGGCAGCTGCAGATTATATTTATCAAAAGCATAGTCACCAACAGGTGCACCTGCTTTTAGATAGTCTTGGTGCAGGATTGTCCATGTCTAAAGCAATGGAAAAGGCTTTTGGCTATGACATGGCAACTTTTGAGGAAAACTTCACCAAATGGGTAAAAGAGAACTATCTCTTATCTGCTCCAACCAACAATGGGTTAAATAATTTTAAAAGTAAATACAATGTAATTGCAGGATGAAAAAGCATCTAGTTTCTTAGATGCTTCAATTTTACGATAGGTTATTATGATTATAGTATGAAACATTATGAATTTTTTGTGATGAAATTCTTAACCCTTTGGTAACTTTATTGAAGGGTTATTTTATTTGTAATATAATGAACATACTAACAAACCCCATGGGGGTAAATACCTGTAGAAAAATAAAAGTAAAAGGGGAGAGCTGAAGTATGAGTAACATAGAGCACGAAGCTGCTAATAAAAAACAGGAGTTTAATGAAAAAAGAGCGAAAAAAAGAAAAAGTAATCGAGTAATAACTTTTATAGTTATCTTACTAGTTTTTGGTGGAATTGCAGCATTTTCATTTGCTAATTTGAGTACACCAAACAAGCCTATTATGCGTTGGGATGGCGGCAATTACAACATAGGAGAAGAAGTAAGCTATAAAGGGCAAATATTTGGAATGACTGATATTCAGCTAGAGGAAATAGAAAACGGTGTGGTAGGATTTGATTTAGCAACTCTAAAAAGCAAAAGCCTTGTCTACGCTGACTATTTTTATAATAATGGAGCTGAAAGAGTTCCTCTACTAGCTTATATTAGCCCAGCAGGACGAGTAGTGGCGGCAATTTCCATGTGTGAACCTTGCCAGTCTGAGAGCTTCCATATTAACGGGAGCTATATAGTTTGCGATACTTGTAGATCAGAATGGTTGTTAAACGATTTAAATGGTACTAGAGGAGGTTGTTTACGATATCCCCCCGAGGAAATTAATTATAATGTAGTTGATGGGAAGATAAGGATTTTGGAGGCCGATTTAAAAGCCTGGGTGCCGAGGGAATCATCTGGTATGTAATAGCACTAAATGTAGCAGTCCAAAGGTAGGAGGATTATTTAATGAGACTAGACTCTATTGCTATAAATAATATTAAGAGGCGCAAATGGAAAATGGCATTCATTGTCTTAGGTATTGCATTGGCTGTTTCTACAATAGTGACTCTATATAGTGCTACTGAGGCTATGAACCAAGAGTTGGCCGATAGATTTGATGAAATTGGTGCTAATATCATGATAGTACCTAATGTAGATAATTATGCTCTATCTTATGGTGGAATCACTGTGGCAAGTGCCAATGTGAACAGCATGGGGTACCTTCATAACGACGATGTTATTAAAATAAACAATATTCCCGAAGGTGATAATATTGCAACTGTAGCTCCTAAAACTTTGGCATATTTAGAGATAGAAGGCAGTCAACTTTTAACGGTGGGGGTAGACTTCCCCATGGAGATGCGCTTGAAAAAATGGTGGACGTACGAAGGGGATAGTCCTAAAAGAATAGACCACGTTATGTTGGGTGCTAATATTGCCACGAAGTTAGGAGTATCAACGGGTGATGAAATAGAGGTAGAAGGAGAAACCTATACTGTTACGGCTGTGCTTCATCCTCAGGGTTCAGAGGACGATGGGCTAGTGTTTATGCAGTTGCTAACGGTTCAGAGATTAGCTGATTTAGAAGATAAGCTTTCTATGATAGAGGTAGCAGCGTATTGTACTACATGTCCGTTACCGGAAATTGTTGAGCAGATTAGGGAAGCTTTACCTAACGCCAAGGTTACTGCTTTAAAGGAGGCAGTTCAGGCTAGAGAAGATATTATTGATAATTTTAGTAAATTTGCTATGGCAGTTGCTGTTGTAGTATTCTTCATAGGTTCTTTAGTAGTGACAATCACAATGATGTCATCTGTCAATGAACGCACTAAAGAAATAGGAATATTTAGAGCGATCGGTTTTAGAAAAAGCAATGTTGTAGAAATAATTCTTACAGAGGCAATAGTTCTTGGAACTGCGGGAGGTATTGCAGGCTACCTGGTAGGGATACTAGCGGCAAAGTTCTTAGCACCTACCTTAGCTGGAATGCAGGTTACAGTTACCTGGAATCCAATTCTAGGCATCAGTACTGTAGTGGGCGCAATTGTATTAGGACTGATAACTAGCGCCTATCCCGCAATTAAAGCGGCTAAACTAGATCCAGTTGAGGCATTGCGATATATATAGCCATTGTCAGAGAGGATGAGTAAATGTGAGTTTAATTAAGGTTAAGCAAGCAACAAAGGTTTATCAAAGCGGTGAAGAGATGGTTGAAGCATTAGCAGGAGTAGACTTAGAAATAAACGCTGGTGAGTTTTTAGCTTTAATGGGTCCTTCCGGATCGGGAAAGAGTACTCTATTAACAATATTAGGAGCATTGAACCCACCTACTGAGGGAAGCATTACAATTGATGGGGTAGATATTTATGGTCTTTCTGCAGAAAGAAGAGCAGATTTTCGCAGCACCTACATTGGGTTTGTCTTTCAGCAATTTCACTTAATCCCCTATCTAACTGCAGCAGAAAATGTCATGCTACCATTAGCCATTAGTGAGAAGGATAATAAACAGCAATATGAAATGGCAGAGGTGGTATTGAAGAAAGTAGGGCTTGGAAATAAAATGGATAGACTGCCAAATCAGCTTTCTGGAGGGGAGCAAGAACGAGTAGCGATCGCTAGAGCTATTGTCAATCAGCCTCCAATAGTTTTTGCTGATGAACCTACTGGTAGCTTGGATACCAAGACTAGTGAAGAGATTATGGAGCTTTTTCAAAAGATTAATGAAGAAGGCCTAACTATTATTATGGTAACACATAATAAAGAAAACCTAGATTATGTTAAGCGAGCTGTGTTTATTAGGGACGGGTTGATTGAGAAGGATGAAATGTACCAGCGAAATAACAAAAAAAAAATAACAGCGACAGGCAAGTAGGTGATAGAAAATGAGCTTGCTTAAGATTGCCTTAAATAACTTAAAAGTAAGAAAAATGAAAATGCTATTTGTGCTAATAGGGATGCTTGTAGGTACAGCTACAATTGTAGCACTGTTTACTATAACAATGGCCATGGAAAAAGAGCTAGAGGATAGATTCGATTTAGTAGGTGCCAGAATAGTATTAAGTCCGGCTGCAGAAAAGATATCTTTTTCCTATCGGGGTATTTCTGCTTCTGATAACATCGCTGTGGATGTCCCTTTCTTGACATGGGAGTCATTGAAACCTGTAATGGCTAGCGAAGAATGGCAGCTAGTAGAGCTGATAGCACCAAAATTATTGGCAGCCCTAGAGTATGATGATAAGACAATGCTAGCTCTTGGAGTTGACTTTGAGCAAGAGCAAAAGCTTAAACGTTATTGGCAAGTGGAAGGCGAGTATCCCAATGACGGCAATCAGCTAGTTTTAGGCTATCAATTAGCCCAAAAACTACAGGCAGTGGTAGGGCAGTCCCTTCAATTTGAAGGTAAAAACTTTTTTGTAGCAGGGATTCTTGAAGAAATAGGTAATGAAGAAGATTTGTTGTTATATATATCACTGGCAGCCCTGCAAGACATGACTAACAATAAGGATGTATTGAGCCTGGTTGAAGTAAGTATTCCTAGTAGTCTTGGTGAAGATGCTAGCAACGATTTTATCTCTTTTGTTAACACCTCCAGTAGCGAGATAGTTGCTACTCAGGTTAAAGATGCTGTGGAGGCTAGAAGAGATTTAGTGGAGCGATTTGCGCGATTTTCTATGATGGTGGCGATAGTAGTTACTTTAATAGGATCCTTAATAGTTGGCTCTACTATGATGGCATCAGTTAATGAGCGTACACGAGAGATTGGTGTTTTTAGAGCTATAGGCTTTAGAAAATATCACGTAGTAAAAATTCTTTTCTTTGAAGCTGGCATATTAAGTGGGCTAGCAGGGCTTGGGGGCTTTTTAGTCGGCATGCTTATAGCAGTAGTAGCAGCCCCGCTCATAGGCGAGATACAGGCAAATGTAGAATGGAACCTCGTGATTGCGCTTATGTCAATAGGCTTAACCATACTAGTGGGAATTTTAGCAAGTCTTTACCCTGCAATTAAAGCAGCTAAGCTTGATCCAGTAGAAGCTTTGCGTTTTATTTAGAAAAATTTAATTGTAAATACGGTGCTAATGTTATAATGGGAGACAAAAGGATTTCCTCAGGAACGATACTATGGGGAGATCCTTTTCTTTCTTAGTATAAGCAGGAATGTGAAAAGATATCTTTTCTTTAACTAAAAATTCTATTGACATATCTAATAATTTAGGTAAAATAAAGATACGTAAATTGTATTAAATTAATAATACATTAGTACATTGATGCTTGTAAGTATCGATAATTTCATGTTGAGTCGTAAGGTGAGAATCCAGAGATCTAGAATCCAGGGAGCAAGAATCCAGGAGACCAGAATCCATAGAGATCGCAACCTAGAGGCCATGGTAGTCTTAGTTACAAGTTCAAAGACCAATGTCAAGAAGCTTCAAGCTAGTAGACTGGTAGTCTAGAAACCATGACTAAGGAGGTAAAATGTATGGAAGCTATCTACGAAAAGTTAGCCAATGGGTATGCAATCCTTTTTGCAGGACTTACAGTATTTTTATTTATCATATTAGGATTGATTGCTATGGGCATAACTTTTGGCGTAATTATTAGCATAATCCAATTATTATAGGGTATAATGATGAATTAATAAAAAACACTGAGATATTAAATCTAGCTTCAAAAGAAGCTAGATTTTTTTGTCTAATTTTCTAATGATTGTGAAAATATACTTATTCTTTATAATTTTAAAATATTGACTATCGTTTGGGCAATAAGCTAAAATGTAATTGTACTAATCAATTAGTACATTGAGACAATAGCTTAAGCCGGAGCCCAAAGTCCAGAGTCCAAATATATGAGAGACCAGAGACTAGAGGCCTGTGCTTATGCTGTTAGTCCATAGGCCAGAGTCCTTAGAGACTAGAGTCAAGAGACTATGATAAAGGAGGTTTTATTATGGGCAATGTGTACCGAAGGGTGGCAACTGTGTACGCATATATTTACACTGTATCCTTAGTTTTATCCTTTATTGCCCTAGGTTTTGCTGCGTTGGTAATGCTTGGCGTTATTTTTGCCGGTTTGTTTGGAATTCTTTAATTTAATATGAATGAAAGGAGGAAAGTTTAATTATGGTAAGTCAAGATAAGTGGAAATTATCAGTAAAAATTAGTATAGTAATGTGCTTGGGACTACTATTCCTGGTTTTGGCTGGTTCTACCTGGGATTACTCAAATAGTTCTCAATTCTGTGCTAGCTGTCACACCATGGAGTTTGTTACTTCTAGCTATGCTACTTCGCCTCATGCTGAGGTTAGTTGTACTAGCTGCCATTTAGGGGTTGGGTTTTCACCTGTGATGCTATTTAAGAAGGCAACTGAGGTTAATCAGGTTGTTAAGAATGTAACAGGTACTTATGAAAAACCGATTAGAATCAGAAATCAAGTGCCGGTTGAAAAGTCCTGTGAGAGCTGTCATTATACTGATGTATTTTATAACCAACGATTAAAGGTAGTTAATACTTATAACCAGGATGAAGAAAACACTAAGATGACCCAAGGAATGCTACTTAATGTTGGCGGTGGTACAGAAGCAAAAGGAATCCATTGGCATGTTGAAAATAGAGTTATATTTGGAAAAGATGAAGCAGGAAATATAAGCTACGTTGAAGTAGAGACTCCAAAAGGAGAAATAGGAACGTATCTAAATACTGAACTACCTGATGCTATAAGCTTTAAGCAAATGGATTGTGTGGACTGCCATAATAGAGTTGCTCACCGAATTTATGAGCCAAGTAAAGCAGTAGACCAATATTTATTAGATAACAGGATTGACACCTCATTACCATATGCAAAAAGAGAGATAGTATTAATATTAGAAAGCTTGATTGAGCAACCAGAAGAGTTGTGGGAGGATAAATTTAACCAAATAGTTGATTTTTATAGACAAAACTATCCGCATGTGTATAATGAAAGAAAAGAGGACATTGATGCGCTTCCTAACTTATTGCAGGATATAGCGAGGGAAGTATTATTTCCCAGTATGGAAGTTACTTGGGAAACGTATAATGACAACTTAAATCATGATGGTTGCTTTCAATGCCACAATACTAACTTTAAGCTTCAAGAGAACAGTGTACCTGCAAGTAGCCTTCCTGAAACTGTTAGAGTAGATTGTACTTTGTGTCATAGCATGCCTGTTTCCTCTGGTGAAGAGGGTAAAGCCTTAACAATTCAGTTCAAATAAATTAGAGCTAGAGCCCTAGAGGCCTAGTGCCAATCAGGCTGTAATACATAAGCCTGAATTTTTTTTAAAAGTACAAGGAGTAATATACTATGACACTTGATTTTAAAATAGAGAAAAGTGGCATTCCAATATATTTGCAGTTAAAGGAGCAGATAAAGCTAGAGATCGCCACGGGCGGACTAGAGCCTGGTACACAGATGCCAACAGTACGCCAGCTAGCTGTTCAACTAGAGATAAATGCAAATACAGTTAGCAGAGTATACTCTGCCTTGGAGGATGAAGGTTATTTGCTAAGTCAACAGGGAAGAGGTACCTTTGTAGCAAACACAATAAATGAAAAGAATCAGGAAAAGGATAAGTTTTTTCAGGAGCATTTAGAGCACTTAATTGAGAATGTAGTGGTTGAGGCATACAGATTAGGCTATAGTGTCAATGATATTATCAGTTACCTAAAACAAAGAGCAGAAGGAGGTGGAGGAGGTGAATCCAAATAGTGTAACAAACGTAGCTAGAATAGGTATTTTCTTATTTATTTTGATTATTGCCAGTAGCTTGGCCTTCTATCTTTCTAAATTTTTCTTAATAATTGTTGGAATCATAAGTGCGGTAATAATTAACTTTTCTATTCAAATTGTCCCTCAATGGGAGCAAGTGGTAGTTTTGCGATTTGGAAAATATAAACGTATGCTTAAGCCTGGATTAACATTTCTAATTCCTTTTATAGATACAATTGCTGAAAGAGTAGATCAAAGAATTAGAGCTACATCCTTTATGGCAGAACAGACCTTAACTATGGATACAGTTCCTGTCGATGTGGATGCAGTATTATTTTGGTTGGTGTATGATGTTCGGAAAGCTATTTTAGAGGTCAGCGACTATCAAAAAGCAGTGCTGTGGGCAGCCCAGACAACCCTACGGGAGGTTATTGGTAGCTCGATGCTTAGTGATCTCCTGTCGAATCGGCGCAAGCTGGATATGGAGCTATTAGAGGCTATTGATAAAAAAACTGAACCCTGGGGAATCACTGTTCAAAGTGTAGAATTAAGGGATATCATAATACCACAAATTTTGCAGGATGCAATGTCTCGAGAGGCTCAAGCAGAAAGAGAGCGAAGGGCCAGGGTCCTTCTTAGTCAGGCTGAAGTAGATGTAGCTAAGCAGATAGTTATGGCTGCTTCTCATTATGAAGAGAATCCTACAGCATTAAAGCTTCGGTCTTTAAATATTTTATCAGAAGGAGTAAAAAATAAGGGATCTGTTATAGTGATTCCCTCAGATATGTCGTATGATGCCAAAATGGTTGGAGCGGCCCTTGCTAATAAAAAGATAAAGGCTCAGGATTTAACTAATCAAGGTGAGGAAAAGACAATAATTTAATTACAAATTAATAGAGCCTAACAAGGCCTATTTTTTTTGTGCTATGAGAGATGAATAAGCTAAATGAATAAAACCTATATTTTTGCTTAAGACTAGATTAACAGATAGATTAAGTAAATTATACGAGGAGGTATAGAAATGAGCGAAGAAAAGCTAGTACAAGAGGTGCATCGAGCACTTGAACAAGGAATGGAGACTATTGGGTTAGATATTAATATTACTGCTAGAGGTGGAGAAGTAACACTAGTTGGGATAGTTGACTGGCTAGCAGAAAAAGAAAAAGCCGAGGTATTGGCAAAACAAGTGCCTGGTGTTACCAATGTAGAAAATGCCCTTACTTTAGCAATGGATGGGCAAATGACTGATAGAGATATAGAATCAGAGGCAATGGCTAAGCTAGAGCAAGCAAAGCTAACTGAATTTGGAGTAGAAGTAAATGAAGGAATAGTATCATTGGTAGGACATGGTGATGATGATGCCTTAGAAAAGGCAAGAGCGTTAATTGCTCATGTCCAGGGTGTTAAAGAAATTATTAATAATAGTTAATTACAATAAAGAGGGTTGGCATAATTTTGGCCCTCTTTTGTTGTGTTATACTACAAAACTTTACAATTGAATGCAAGGAACAGATGGTGTAAAATTAATACTGAAAGTTAATTCAATGGGACATAGTTATATATAAAAAGAGAGGTAGATGACATGAGTAAGAAACAAGAGTTCATAGAGAAAAAGAATAAGCGACAGAAAGCAAATCGAGTTGTAATAGGGATTGTTGCACTGCTTGGAGTTTTAGGCATTACTATTTTTATGGTAGTAAATTCTACCTCCCCAAGTCAGTCTGTTACTCGTTGGGAGGGGGGCACCTATAATATTGGAAGCCAAATAAGCTATCAGGGTAAAATTTTGGGAATGACAGATATTGAATTAATTCAAACGGATGAAGGAGCAGTTGGTTTTACTCTGGAAGATTTAAAGCAAAGTGAGCTAATATATAGCAACTTTTACTTTAATGGAGAAAGTAATCGAGTTCCTGTTATGGCATATATTAGCCCAGCAGGAAGAGTTGTGGTGGCAGTATCTCTATGTGAACCATGTCAGTCCGAAAGCTTTCACATCAGTGGGAATGAGTTAGTATGCGACACATGTCGTACAAAGTGGCTGTTGAATGACCTTCGGGGAATTTCAGGAGGATGTTTAACATACCCGCCTGAAGAGCTGAATTATACTGTAGATGAGGGATATATAAACATTTTAGAAGCAGACCTTAAGTCATGGGGGCCTAGAGAAACAAAAGGAATGTAGTATATTTCAAAAACGGAAGGAATACCTTAAAGAAAATGGAATATAGGTACTAAGAGTAATATTCTTAGGGGGATGCACAATGGATAAGCTACTAATTACTGGTGGACAAAGCTTGCAGGGAACTGTGAACATTAGTGGAGCTAAAAAATCTGCGGTAGCTTTGTTGGCGGCTGCGCTACTGGCAGAGGAGCCAGTAACCCTCGAAAACCTACCGGTAATAGCAGATGTACTTATTCAGATTAAAATTTTGGAAGAATTGGGTGTTAAGGTTGAATGGCAAAAAAAGAATCAGCTTTTAATCGATCCATCAAATGTATTAAAGGAAATGATTGTGCCCTACGCATTAGCTAAGAAGCTAAGAGGGAGCAGTTTGTTTTTAGGAGCAATTCTAGCTAAAAATGGGAAAGCTATTGTTCCTTTGCCAAGTACAAACAGTGGTGACATGCAGTCAATAGACCTGCATTTAAAAGGGATGCGAGCGTTGGGGGTCGCGTTAGAGCTAGAGCAAGGGTACTTGATTGCTGACGGCAGCAATATGCAGGGCACAAAAATATATCTTGATTATCCTAGTATTGGTGCTACTATGAATATTTTATTAGCAGCTACAAGAGCGCCAGGAACAACCATTATCGAAAATTGTGCAAAAGATCCGGAAGTAATTGATTTAGTTAGCTTCTTAAATTCCATTGGTGCAAACATAAGAGGGGCCGGTACTGATATCATAAGAATAAAAAGCTCCAGTTACTTTACAGGAAATATATGTTATTCATGCATTCCAGATCGACTTGAAGCCAGCACTTTTCTAATTGCAGCTGGGATAACTAGGGGCAGGGTCAGATTAGAGAACGTGATTCCTCTCCATTTACAGGCCACAGTATCTAAACTGAGAGAAATTGGTGTAAGGATAGATGAAGGAGAGAACTGGATTCAGGCTGATGGTACTAAGGGGAAGCTGATAGCAGTAGACCTAAAGACTCTTCCTTATCCAGGGTTTCCTACCGACCTGTTTAGTCCAATGGTTAGTTTGGTAGCCACTATTAATGGAACCAGTACAATTACTGATAGCGTTATTAAAAAAACATATCCCATAATTGCTGAGCTAAATAGAATGGGAGCACAAATAAAAGAAGAAGATAGAATAGTTATAGTTAGAGGGGAAAAAAATCTTTCTGGCACTCAAGTAAGGGCTCAGGATATGAGGGGCTGTGCCGGACTAATTTTAGCAGCTTTAGCAGCAACTGGCGTCAGCCAAATAACTGAAGTGAATCATTTACAGCGAGGCTATGAGGATTTTGTTTCTAAGCTAGAACAATTAGGTGCTAGCATAATAGAATATACCTGAGCATTTTTCCAATTAAGAGGGTAGGCACACTACCTTCTTTTTTTGTATTAAAAAAAAGCAACAACTAAGTACTTTTAAGAATATAAGAAAATGTTGTGAATTTGTAAAAATTATGTGAACAAGCAGGATTTTAACGTTAGGCAGCAAAATAATAAGGTGAATTTAAAATATTTTTAACAACAATGGAGTGACGACAAATGAGATTGACTACCCTAGCTAGTGGTAGCTCTGGTAATGCCATATATGTGGGGCATGAAAAGACTAATATATTAATAGATTGCGGATTAACTGGTAAGAAAACTACTAAGTCCTTGGAAGAGATAAAGGTCAATCCTGAGACCTTAGCAGCAATTGTGGTGACCCATGAGCATCGAGATCATGTTCATGGGATTGGAATAATGTCCAGAAAATATGATATACCAGTATATGCTACGGAAAAGACCTGGGCCGCTATAGGGCAGGAGGTAGGGGATTTTT
>JAWSUQ010000028.1:0-13347 GCA_033549265.1 Bacillota bacterium | reverse complement strand
ATCAAATGATCCAGGCATCAATAGCAGAGATGGTGGCAGAACACGAAGCAGCTAAGCTATTAGTATATCAAGCAGCTTGGTTAAAGGATCAGGGTTTGCCTAACCAATACCAGACTTCAATAGCCAAATTTTTTGCATCTGAAGCGGCTGTTCATGCTGCCAATGAAACAATGAAAATCTTTGGTTCCTATGGTTTTTCCAGTGAATACCCAGCAGAGCGCTTTTATCGGGATGCTAAATCATTCCAGGTTGTGGAGGGCACTAGCAATATCCAAAAGATGATCATCAGTGGAATAGCTTTAGGTAATGCTCCTAATCGGTAATTGATAAGAAAAAGTTTATTCTATACAGATAGTTAAAAAAGTTAAGGAGGATTGTCAATGAAAATTTTAGTTCTAATGAAACAAACCTATGATACTGAGGCCAAGATAAGCTTAAATGGTAGTGGGGAAATACAGGCAGAGGGCGCAGCCAATATTATTAACCCTTATTGTGAGTTTGCTGTTGAGGAAGCTATTCGAATAGTTGAAAAGACTGGGTCTGGAGAAATTACTATACTTTCAGTTGGAACCGAGGATAGCGTAGAGTCAGTGCGGGTTGCCTTAGCCATGGGGGCAGATAAGGCGGTCTTGATTGATAAAAGTGAGTTAGGCAATATCGATGAATATACTACTGCTAAGCTACTGGCTAAAGCAGCTGAAGGAATAGAATACGATATTATCCTCGGTGGAATGAAGGCAATAGATGATGGCTCTGGTCAAGTAGCTATCAGAGTGGCTGAACTGTTAGATATTCCTCATGTCAATATGGTTACTAAGTTGGAAATCAGCGGTAGCAGTTTGACAGCAACTAGAGAAATTGAAGGCGGATCAGAAATTGTAGAGCTAGCAACTCCGGCTATAATAACAGCGCAGAAAGGTCTAAATGAGCCCCGATATCCTGCCTTGAAAAATATTATGAAAGCGAAGAAAAAAGAGCTTAAGGTGGTTAAGCTAAGCGACTTAGGCTTCACAGGGGAAGAAGTTGCCGCAAAAATGATAGTAGATAGCTATAGTCTGCCACAGCCTCGTCAGGCTGGTCAAAAAATAGAAGAAGCTACCCCGCAAGAGTCTGCTAAAAAGCTGGTAAGCCTATTGAGAGAGCAGGCAAAGGTTATATAATCCAAAGGCATTTATACTAAAGAATGAGGAGGAATAAAAAGATGGCAGGTATTATGATTGTTGCTGAATATATAGGTGATAAGGTTAGAGGCACTAGCTTTGAATTAGTTAGTGAAGGAAAAAAGATTGCTGACGCAATCGGTGAAGAAGTTATTGCAGTCCTTTTTGGTAATGGATTAGATCCGCTAGCTGCTAGCTTGGCTCAGTACGGAGCTGACAAAGTGCTCTTAGTAGAAAGCGATAAGCTAGCGGCCTATACTACTGGAGCCTTCAGTAAGGCTTTAACTGAAGTGGTAAAAGAAGTTGACCCAAATATTGTTTTATTTGGAAATAGTGTGATGGCCAAAGATTTAGCTCCCCGAGTGGCTATGCGCTTAGGGGTTGGATTAGCAACAGATTGCACTAATATGGAAATGAAAGCTGGCAAAGTATATTTTACCAGGCCAATTTATGCAGGTAAAGCCTTTGCCAAGGTTTCATCTGATGCAACGCCAGTTATGGCCACTATTCGTCCCAACAGCTTCACCTGCGGGGAGCCTGATAGCTCCAAAAATGCAGTTGTAGAAAAGAAAAATGTAACAATTGAAGATGTAGACTTGCGGACAGTTATCAAAGAGACATTGAAGCAGGCTAGCGGTCGGGTGGAGTTAACAGAGGCCAACATAATTGTATCTGGTGGCCGAGGAATTAAGGGACCAGAGGGCTTTAAGGTATTAGAGGAGCTGGCGGATGTAGTCGGTGCTGCAGTTGGCGCTTCAAGGGCAGCAGTAGACTCAGGCTGGTGTAGTCATCAAATGCAGGTGGGTCAAACGGGGAAAGTAGTATCCCCCACACTATATATCGCCTGTGGAATATCCGGTGCTATTCAGCATTTAGCGGGTATGGGTTCCTCTAAGTGCATTGTAGCGGTAAACAAAGATCCGGAGGCTAACATTTTTAACGTGGCTGACTATGGCATAGTTGGTGATTTGTTTGAGATAGTGCCGCTGTTAAAAGAGGAGTTTACCCAGATTTTGGGTGGAAGTCAAGAAAGTGCATGAGAAAAAGCTAAAATAGTATAAGTTATAAAGTGTAGACATCTTAATTCGGAATTGCTAATGGATTTATAAAATAATTCTCCCTCCACAATTATTTTTTAAAAAGCAATTCCGAATTAAATTTTAATAAAATTATTTTAATATTGAAAATATTATGGTGCTATTTATTAGATAATCTTTATGTTAATTTAGTGTGGCAAAAGGAGCTGATTAAATGGGGATTGGAGCTTCCTCAAAGAGACTACAGCAGGAAGTAATTGAACAAAATCTGTGTACTTCATGCGGAAACTGTATAGGAATATGTCCTTATATTAAGACCTATAAAGAACGGACTGCATTTATCCACCCGTGCCAGCTAGATGAGGGAAACTGCTATAAGGTTTGTCCTAGAGGAGAGACCGACTGGGCTGCTTTAGAAGAAAAGGTGTTTGGTAAACAGCGGAATGACCATGTTTTAGGAAACATACAGCAGCTGTTATATGCAAGAGCAACTGACCGGGCCATTTCCACTAGCGGTCAATATGGCGGTACAACCTCTGCCCTTATTAGTTATGCCCTTGAAAAAAACAAAATTCAAGGTGCCATCTTAACAGGAGGAAAGCCTGGGATGCTTCCAGAGGCGATCATAGCCACCAGTAAGGGTGAGGTATTAACTGCTGCAGGTTCTAAGTATTCGGCGGCACCAACCTTGGCAAAATTACATGAAGCAGCAAAGAGTGGTTTAAAGGAACTGGGTTTAGTTGGCAGGCCATGCCAGGCATTAGCAGTTAGAAAACTTGAGCATTACGCTGAAAAAAGGGCTGATTTACCGGTAGACAAAGTTAAACTAGTTATAGGCTTGTTTTGTTTTTGGGCCCTTTCACCTGATTTTTATGATTATATCACAGAGAAAGTTAACAGGGAGCCTATTGTTAGTCTAGATATAAATACTGAAAACATGGTCATAAAAACCACTAGTACAGATTTGGTATTAGCTATAGATAATATTAGAAGGTTTATTCGCCCCGCCTGTCAGCACTGCTTTGACCCTATAGCTGAGTTTGCCGATATTTCAATTGGCTCTACTGAATTTGATGCTAGCTATAACACTTTAATAGTACGAAGCCAACAGGGAGCGCAGTTAGTTCAGGAAGCGGTGCGAGAGGGTATTTTAGAAATAAAATCATACCCAAAAGAACGAGTTGATCTTTTGCTTGGGGCTGTGAAAAATAAAAAGCTAAGAGTACTTAAAGGTTTACACCATACCACAAGCTACTTAAATCTAAATGAGGCATTTCGAGATGGCATAGAGAAAGGAGGTGCCTGAAATGAGCATAGAAAATGTACTTATAGAAGAGGCGGGCAAAAGGGTACTGCTTACAGGCAATGAGGCGGTGGCCCGGGGTGCTATTGAAGCAGGAATGAAGTATGCTGCATCATATCCAGGCTCTCCCTCATCAGAAGTGCTGGACGTACTAGCAAAAGCCAGTAATAAATTTGGGCTATATACAGAGTGGTCCACTAACGAAAAGGTGGCAAGCGAAGCAGTGGCAGCAGCATCCTTTGCCGGCTTGCGTTCAATGACAATTATGAAGCCAGACGGCTTGAATGTGGCCATTGACTTTTTAACTAGTCTAGCTTATTCAGGTATCAAAGCTGGCATGGTTATAGTACTAGGAGATGACCCCTCCAGTCACTCTAGCATTAAGGAAGAGGATTCGCGCTATTTGGCAAAGCTAGCTCGCTTGCCTATCTTAGAGCCAGTAAATCCCCAGGAAGCCAAGGATTTAACTATAAGAGCCTTTGAACTTTCAGAAGAGCTGGGCCTGCCGGTGGTGGTACGCTGTGTTACCCGGATTTGCCATGCCAGTGGATTAGTTGCCCTTGGCAGTACTGACAAAGCAAAGGCTTTTATAACGGCGAAGCTAACCGAAAGCTTTGTATGTCAGCCTCAAGTGCATCCAGAGCTAGAGCAAAAAATAAGAAAGGCTGCCCAATGGGCTGATACAAATCAGACATTAGACTACTGGGGCTCCAAAGCCGCCCAAACTATCGTCGTAGCTACTGGGCCTTCTGCCCTCTATGCTAAAGAAGCAGTAATAGAGCTGAGGCTAGAGGAGTCAGTGGGAGTTTTGCGGCTAATTATGAGCTGGCCCGTACCTGAGCAAGGGTTGCTGGGCTATCTGAAGGCTGCAAAAGAGATTATTTTTGCAGAAGAAATTGACCCATTTACTGAAGAGAATATTACTAGTATGGCAGCCTACCACTTTGAAGAAATAGGCCCTTTGCAGTTTTACGGAAAGCGGAATGGATATGTAAAAGGTCCATTAGGCCCTGGGATAGGTGAATTAAATACTGATATTCTTATGGATGCTTTAGCAGAGATCAAGGGAGTTAATAGGCCTGAATTTGGCGGTGAAACCTTGGCCAGCGTAGCAGATGTATGCGGTGAGCTACCTTTGCGGGATCGTGCTTTTTGTGCTGGCTGTCCCCATCGGGCATCCTATTGGGCCATTAAAAATGCCCTTAGCCTCGAAGGTAACAAGGGCTTTGTGCTAGGGGATATTGGCTGCTATGCCATGGGTAGGGGCGCCACTGGATATAATTTACTGCAAACCGTTCATTCAATGGGCTCCGGCGTAGGGCTGGCCAATGGGTTTGGTACATTAAAGGAATTTGGTTTTCAACAGCCGGTTTTAGCGGTAGTTGGAGATTCTACCTTTTACCATGCGGTTATTCCTGCACTAATAAACGCCAAGCATAATAATGCAGACTTTTTATGTATTATCCTAGACAACTCCACTACAGCTATGACTGGCCATCAGCCCCATCCAGGCTCCCATAAGGATGCCAGAGGTTTTGAAGCACCTGCCGTATCCATGGAAAGCTTAATAAAGGGCTTAGATATTCCAGTGAAAGTACTGGATCCCTATGAAGTGGAGGATACAGTTAAAAGCATCTTGGAAATATTATCTGAGCCGGGTCCAAAGGCATTAATCCTCAGGCGAGAATGTGTGTTGTTAAAATCGAAAATGGCACCAACTCCAATAGTTAAAGTTAATCAGCAGTTATGCCTTGGCAACCAATGCGGCTGTGATAGTCTTTGCAGCAGAGCCTTTAATTGTCCTGCTAATATTACCGATCCAGTCAGCGGAAAAGCTATTGATGAGGCACTTTGTGTGGGATGTGGTGTCTGTGCTACACTTTGTCCAGCAGGTGCAATCTCAATTCAAGAGGGGTGTTGATTATGGTGGATGCGATAAATGTGATTGTAGCAGGAGTAGGAGGACAGGGGAATGTGCTGGCATCTCAGATGATAGCATTAGCTGCTGTTGAGGCAGGCTACCACGTTACAGTGGGTGAAACCTTTGGAGCTTCCCAGCGAGGCGGTTCCGTCATGAGTCATGTGCGCCTTTTTCCCCAAGATAGCCTTGGTCCCCTAATCCCCAGGGGAAAGGCGGACGTGGTTCTAGGCTTTGAGCCTATGGAAACATTGCGAATACTATCAATATACGGCAATCCAAATACTAAAGTTGTCTTAAATACCCGTCCCACCTACCCTATCAAAGTTTTAGCAGGAGAACAGGTATATCCGGAATTGCCTAGAATAATTGAAGGAATAAAGGAGCACGTAAAAGAGACATTTGTCTTAAATGCTACCAACATCGCCTTAAGTGTGGGAAAACCAGTAGTAGCAAACCTGGTTATGGTAGGTGCATTATGCGGGGCTAAGTTTTTACCGCTGGATCGAAAGTGCTTTTACTCCGCTATCCATAGCTATTTTGACCAGAAGCTGATTGATATTAACGAAAAAGCCTTTAATCTGGGAATAGAGGAATTAACAAAAAATACTACATCCTGGGCAGGTAGTACATTGTGATTTTGGGAGGTACGTAATGTTTCAGCCAGTAGAGGTAACGATTGACGGTGGATATGATATTAAATTGCCGCTTTTTGTACCGGTAAAGCAAAAGTTTAAGGTGGCTAAGGTGAGTAATATTGATGATGCTATCAGACTTGAGCTAAATAAAGAGGAAATCAAGGGGCTTATTAAACCGGAACAGAAAATAGCTGTAGCAGTAGGCAGTAGAGGAATAGCAAACCTAAAAGAAATTGTATGTCAAACGGTTCAATATATTAATAGCTGCGGAGCCCACCCTGTTATCATACCAGCCATGGGAAGTCACGGGGGTGCTACTGCGGAAGGCCAAAGAAGACTGCTGGCGGACTATGGTATAACTGAAGGGGAAATTGGTGCCCCTGTTCTATCATCAATGGATACCATTGAGATCGGCAGAACCTCTTCTGGCCTGCCAATTTATATTGACCGGGAAGCGTTTCAGGCCGATGGCATAGTAGTGATTAATAGAGTTAAGCCCCATACCAGCTTTAAAGGGGCTTACGAAAGTGGATTGTTAAAGATGCTGGTTATTGGCTTAGGGAAGCATGTAGGGGCTTCTTCAATCCACTCCTATGGCTTTGATCAGTTTAAAGAGCTAATCCCCCAGGCGGGGAGAGTAATATTAGAAACGGCCAAAGTATTATTTGGTCTGGCAGTCCTGGAAAACGCTGAGGATGAGACCGCAAGAATTGAGGCAATACCAGCTAATAAGATTTATGATAGAGAACCATATTTATTAGCTGAAGCAAAATCTTATATGGCTAAAATAATCCCTCGCAGCTTTGATGTTCTAGTAGTAGAGGAAATAGGGAAAGAGATTAGTGGAACAGGCATGGACCCAAATATCGTAGGCAGGCCAGGCCTATCATACGCTGAATTTGCTGGTCCTAAATTTCAGAAATCTGTCATTCTAGACTTGACTGAACAAACTAAAGGAAATGCCTGTGGTGTAGGGATGGCTGATGTTATAACCAGGGCACTCTTAAATAAAATAGACTTTCAGTACTTATATGCCAACGCTATTACATCTACCTCCCTAGGTGCCGCTAAGATACCTGTTGTAATGAATACAGAGAAGGAAGCTTTAGCGGTGGCTTTAAAGACCTGCAATCGAGTTGATGTTTCTAAGGCAAAAATAGTATTTATCAAAAACACCTTAGAATTGAACACCATTTTAGTATCTGGCCCGGTATTAGCGGAAATAGAGCATGATGAAAACGTTGAAATTATAGGTCAAGAGCTGAAGCTGACTTTTGATGAAACAGGGAAGCTGCTCCATCGGCCATCTCAGTATTGAGTTGCTTTTTTATGAAGTAAAAGGAGGTGGGTGTTAGTGGAAAGAATAGTCGTTACTCCCCAATACTATCGAGGTAAAGGTGCAATTGATGAATTAGAAGCAGTATCTAAGAAATTAAGAATATCAGGAAATAATGCAGTTATAATTGGCGGGGAAACAGGGATTGCTGTTGTTCAGGGCAAAATAACTGGTTTGCTAAATCAAGCGCAAATTAATATCACAGACACGCTTATATATGGTAAAGAGTGTTCCTGGGAAAATATAAACCTACTGGCAGATAAGGTGATGAAACTAAATGCCGACTTTATTATTGGGGTTGGTGGAGGCAAGGCCTTAGATACAGCTAAGGCTGTGGCTTATAAGGTGGGGATCCCTATTGTTACGGTGCCGACTATAGCTGCTACCTGTGCAGCAATGACCCCCTTGTCAATTATTCATACTAGCGAAGGTGCTCAATTAATAAGTTCGCCGGAGTCTGCCTTGCCAGAAGCAGTTTTTGTCGATACAACAATAATTGCAGAAGCACCGAAACGTTTATTTTGCTCTGGCATGGGGGATACCTTAGCCAAGTGGTATGAGCTTCGAGCAATAACAGGTGGAATTATCAACACTAGTTTGACTATTGGGGCATTTTCTCTTGGCCGTACCTGTTATCAGTTAATTAAAGAATTTGGCCATACTGCACTTGTAGATGTAGCCCATAGCCAGGTGACAAATTCGGTTGAGCAGGTGGTAGACGCTATCATTTGGTTTGCTGGAATATCCAGCATTTTAGGGGGAGAAGTCTGCAGGGCTGCAGCGGCTCATGCCATTTACTCAGGCTTTACTAAAATTGAAAAAGCTCATCAGATGCACCATGGTGAACTGGTCGGCTTTGGCAATTTATGTCTTCTTGAACTAGAGAAGCGGCCTGAAGCTGAAATCATTGAATCAATAAAGCTGGCTCATGGTATTAATGTGCCGGTAACTATAGCGCAAATAGGTCAATTGACAGCGGAAGAGATCTCCTTAGTCGCCAATACAGCAGCTAACTCCAAAGCCATGAAATTTATGCCGATGAAAGTAGAAGGGGAAGCGGTTATGAGCGCTATCTATGCCATCGATCAGCGAGGCAAACAGCTGCTTGGGAGGTAATGAGCAAGAGAAACTGGGGGTAAGGAGGTGATGGCTTGAAGAACCAGCCTAGCATAGATAAACTATTTTATCCAGCAAGTATAGCAGTAATAAATGAATCTAAGGAAACAGACATATGTGATACTATGAGTATCAAGCTTTCTAAGTTTTTTACTGGTGAACTGCATCAGGCAGCTAGTATTGCTGAAATTCCAAATCCAATAGATGTTGTAATATTTAATGGCAGCGAAAGCTATTTTAAGCAAATATATCAAGAGTCCTCCGCAAAAGGTGTATCTCATATTATTCTACTATCAAGCTTTAATAATGAGGTTATAGGTGAATTGAAGAGCAGCACCAAAGGTTGGTTGCCAAAAGTTTGTGGTGGGTTAAGCTGTGGAATTGCTAATTATTGGTGGGGCAGCATTATGCTGACAGATTATTTTTTAGATAGAGTAAGGCATGACGGCTCCAATGGATTAATCTCTGTTAATGATGAGCTCAGTAGAAAAGTGCTGCAGATTGCCAAAGGAAAATCCTTAGGCTTTAATTTAATTGCTTCTCTGGGTTTTGAGGCAGACTTAAAGGTGAATGAGGTAATCAATTATTATATAGCTGCTCCTGAGGTGAAAAGAGTATATCTAGTATTCAACAAAGATATTTCCCTAGAACAGCTTAAAGAAAATGTTGAAGCTGCTGTAGCAATTACCAAGCCTATGATTGTACTTAAAGCCTCTTGGACCTTTGAAGAAAGACTTCTGCTAGAAAAAAAGCGTATTATATGTGTCAGTGATCCTTGGGAAATGGTAAGCAAGGGAAAAGCGCTGGAGCTAGAATACTATCTTAATCAAGAATTAGGGGTAATCTGTTCAGATAAAACCTTGTCATTAATGGTTGTGGACAGATTGACTAAAATTATAGAACCGAGCCTGTTGGATGTATGGGAGCAGCCTCCCGAGGATAAAGCTGGCCTGGTTCGGATAGATAAATATTTAACAACTACTAAGGCCCATAAAATATTAATAGTTTGGCAAGGAGAGCAACAGATATTAAATAAGATAATTGATGATTGTAAATATCATAATAAAGAAGTATTATTAGTAACGTCAGAGGAATATAACAAGGCAAGTAAATTATTCTATTTTGACGATATTTCTAATGTTTGTAAGGCCTTGTGGTTTTCTCAGCATTGGCATGGGGAATTAGCATTAGATAATTCCCAAAGTCGAAATAGTTATTACGCTAAGTCTCGCTTTATAGCTTTGTCTCAGTTATCATGTGTCTTTGATGATAAGAGTGATTTCGATATAACCGAAGAAAAGGTTGTTGAAATTCTTAAGCTGTATAATATAGATTTGATATCCCAGGATAGATTAACTAGCTATCATATGTTTGAGCCTGAAAAAACAGTGGAGTTTCCCTTCCGGTTTAATATAAACATCAGCTTTAATGTAAATCTAGGACCTGTATTAGTATTAGAATTGATTGGCATAAACGGTAAACCAATAAAAAGCTCATCTACCATAGCTCCTGTTACTAGATATGAAATTTGGAGGTTAATTGTTGACCTAGGAATTATTAATGAGTTAGAGATCATAGACAATGCTGATCAGTTAATAAACCTACTAATGAATATTACTCAATTTGCTATAGATGTGGAGCAATATATTTCCCAAATAGAATTTAACTCCATTAGGATATTTCCAGAGCTAAAGGGTTTAATGGTTTCAAGCTTACATATGGGCAGGAGGTTTTAAGACCTGTTAACCAAAGCTACTCCTATCAGTAATGGAGTAGTTTTAATTTGAACAATATTTCTCTTTTACTAATGCTAAAAAAGGATTGTTTTTTCAAATTGAAAATGATAGTATAAAAATTAACAGAAAGGTGGAAAAAGAGTATATTTTATAAAAATCAATTAGGTTATTGAGGTGAGAAGCTTGTCCATACTTAAAGGTATTAAAAGCTATGTACAACAAGTAGCCGAAGCAATTGCTGCAGTAATTGATTTTGAAGTAGCTATAATAGACAATAAACTAGAAGTTGTAGCAGGAACCGGAAAATACCAACGAGAAATTGGAAATATTTATGGAGAAAATTCTATTACCAGTAGGCTGTGTAAGGGATCCTATGAGACAGTCTTTATAGACGATCCTGGTCAATCGCCTAACTGCAAGGATTGTGAACGAATTAACAGCTGTGATATTCTTGGCGGTCTAGTGTGCCCGATTATTATCAATGAGGTAAAAATAATCGGGACCTTAAGTATCTTTGCCTATAGTAAAAGGCAATTAGAGAATCTCCAAAAAAACAACCAGCAGTTAATCCAATTTGTATCAAAGGTAGCCACTCTAATAAGCCATACCATCACTGAAAAACAAATGAACGAAAAAATTAGTTTTATGGCAAAGCAATTCTCTGTTGTAATGGACTCAGTCCATGAAGGCATGATTGCTATTGATGTAAACGGTCTTATCACCCATTTTAATCATTCCGCTGAAATATTATTAAACTGCAAATCTAAAGATGTCATTAACAAATCTATCTTAGAGATATTTCCCCACTTTAATTTTGCCCACTATTTAAAAGGTGATGAAAAGCGAATCGATAAAGAATTGACCCGGATTATCGGAAACCAAACCCTGAAGCTGGTGGCATCCATAACTTCTATTAAAAATGCCGATGGAACATTAGGGGCTGTGATTTCTTTTCGCAGCAAGGAAGAGATTTATGCATTGGCCAATAAGTTTGTTGAAGAAGAAAGATTTACGTTTAATCACATCCAGGGCGTGAGCCAAAAGCTAGTAGATATTAAAGAAAAAATGAAGCGGGTTGCGCCAACTGACTCAACTATTTTAATTAGGGGTGAAAGCGGTACCGGAAAAGAGTTATTTGCCAGGGCTATTCATAATGCCAGTTTAAGAAAAAATAAACCTTTTGTGGCCATTAACTGTGGAGCTATCCCGGAGAATCTTTTGGAAAGTGAATTATTTGGCTATGAAGAGGGTGCCTTTACCGGAGCTAAAAAAGGTGGAAAAATTGGCAGATTTGAACTGGCTAATAAGGGTACTATCTTTTTAGACGAAATTGGCGATATGCCTCATCAGTTACAGGTGAAGATATTGCGTGTGTTAGAGGAACGTAAAATTGAAAGGGTAGGAGGAATTCAAACGATTCCAGTAGACGTGAGAATTATAGCTGCTACCCATCAAAATCTTGAGGAAATGATTAGCAAAGGAAAATTTAGAAGTGATTTGTTTTATAGGTTAAATGTTATTCCCTTTATTATTCCGCTTTTAAAAGAACGGAAGGAAGACGTTATCCTCTTAAGCCGATTCTTTATGGAGAAGTTTTCGAAAAAGATGGGCAAAGATATATTAGGCTTTAGTAAAGAGGCAGAAAATATTCTCCTGAACTATTCATGGCCAGGAAATGTGAGAGAATTGGAGAATGCTATTGAGTATGCAGTAAATTTAGAAACCTCAAATTTAATAGACGGTAAAAACCTGCCCGGTCGAATTTATGATAATTATAGTGCTAATTCTATTCAAGATGAAGAATTGCCTACTATCAGCGAGCTTGAAAAAAGGGCCATTATTAAAGCTGTTAGAAGATTTGGCAACACCACCGAAGGAAAGGAAATGGCAGCTAAAACCCTTGGCATCAGTTTAACCACGGTGTATCGGCGACTTAAAGAAATTAAAAGCGAGGACCTAGCCTGAAGCATAACTAATAATATAAGAAGACCTGAATCCCTATAAATAAAAGAGTTTTCAATTTGATAATCAATTATCAATTTGACAACTCTTTTTTATTTTCTTGTTTTACAGCACACAAGCCTTTGGAAGAGTTTTAGTTTAATTATTTTTTCATTTTGATAATAATTCGACAAAATATAACTAGCAAATAAAAATATTAAGATAATTTATATTTGTTTGATTAGTGTGTTAAATTTATTATTCCAATAATGACAAGGGTTTTGATGGTTTTTGCTTTAGATTACCTATGTGATGGCATGATAATTGCTTTAAATTGTGATTAGTAATAAATAAAATTATTTTATTCCAACTATTTAGCTGAAGGGGGGATATATCTACTGTTGTCAACCAGTTTTATTACTACTAATAGATTATTAAGTTAGGAGGCCAAAGGATGGCAAGTTTTGAAAATTTAAATAGTGCTGTAATAGCGGGTAATGTAAACCAAGTGGTAGAAGGCACTAAATCCTTAGTAGACAGTGGCGTAGATCCAATCGAGATTATTAACAAGGGCTTAATTGCCGGTATGAACGTAGTTGGACAAAGATTTAAAGCTGGTGATATGTACGTACCAGAGGTACTAATGGCAGCGAAGTCGATGGCAGCAGGTGTAGATATAGTAAAGCCAATGATAGCTGAAGGTGATGTGCCTTCATCTGGCAAGATAGTAATAGGTACAGTTAAAGGTGACTTACACGATATTGGCAAGAATTTAGTGGGAATGATGATGGAAAGTAGTGGTTTCCAAGTGATAAATCTTGGAGTAGACGTATCACCAGAAAAGTTTGCAGAGGCCGTTAGAGAGCATAAGCCTGAAGTAGTTGGAATGTCAGCTCTTTTAACAACCACAATGCTAGCAATGAAGGATACTATTGAAGTACTTAAAGAAGAAGGATTGAGAGATTCAGTTAAGATTATAATTGGTGGCGCTCCTGTTACTGCAGAATTTGCCAGTGAAATCGGAGCAGACGGATTTGCTCCTGACGCAGCTTCTGCCACTGAATTGGCTGAAAAATTGATGGGCAAATAGGAAAGGAGAGGTAATATGAAGAGTTTGTATGTAAATAGCCATTATACAGTTAATCAAACGGTGCATGCAAGC
>JAWSUQ010000027.1:0-13857 GCA_033549265.1 Bacillota bacterium | reverse complement strand
ATATCATCTTAGTAATAGAGTAGAAGTTAGCCAGGGCCAAGCTTACTGTTTAGCCCTGGTTTCTGTTTACCTGTGGCTAATATCCGGTAGGCCAATTGGCCAATAACCGCTGTCCCTTGGACCCATTTTTCATACAGGAGTATTCAAGGGCCTGGCATAAAAACTTTCTAGTATCTTTTGGTGCAATAATATCATCTAAAAAATGTTTAGCCGCTGCTTTATAAGGTGAACTGTCAAATTCCCAGCGCTCTAACAGCTTCCTTCTTTCTTCCGCTGGATTATCAAGCTCAGCCAGCTGCCGTCCATAAACCACATTAATGCCCACTTCTGGTCCAGTAAAATTTATCTCTGCTGTAGGCCAGGCTACCAGAAAATCAGCCCCTAAGCCAGGGCCGCACATATTACCGTAGGCGGCACCAATGCTCTTTCTAATTACCACTGAGATTTTTGGCACAGTAGACCACGCTAGGGCTTGATTCCAGGCCATTATTTTGGTAGGCATCTTCCGCTTCTCCGCCAGGCTTCCCACCCTGAATCCCGGTATATCATGGAGAAAAATCATGGGAATATGATAAGAATCGCATAAGCAAATAAATTCAATAGCTTTATTGCATTCTTCAGGGCCCGCAGCCCCCGCATTATGGATAGTTTGATTGGCCACTATCCCTACCACCCGACCATTCATGTGGGCCAGACCGGTAATTAAGGCCTTGCCATAAAAAGGCTTCATTTCAAAAAAGCTGCCATCGTCCACTATCTCTTTGATGATCTTTTTCATGTCATAGGCTCTTTTTCTGACAGTTGGAACAAGCTCCCCTAGCCTATCAACAGAACGATAAGGGTCATCTGAGGTTTCTTTAAAGGGAGGCTCTTCATTGGCATTTGAAGGCATGAAACTAAAAAACTGCTGCATTGCTGCTAGGCATTCCTCATCATTGTCTACAAAGGAGTCCACCTGGCCTGTCAGCTCAGCATGAACCTTCCAGCCCCCCAGCTCCTCTTCACTAATCTTTTCGCCCGTTGCCACCTCCAGCATTCTTGGGCCGGCCACCGCCATACAGGTCCCTTTTACCTGGGAGACAAAGTCAGCTGACACCGCCACCCAAGTAGGTCCCCCAAAGCTGTCGCCCATGATGCCAGAGATAGTAGGCACCTGCCGCCCATGCAGCAAGAGATCTAAGGGCATCATCTTGTCGCTAATGCCATCAGAGCCCATCCCGTCAGGCATCCGGAGGCCACCGCCCTCCCCTAGGTTAAAGAGGGGAAAGCCCCGCTTAACCGCATACTTATGCAAAGCACCAACCTTGCGAAAGTGTACCGCACCCTCAGTGGCGGCAAAGACAGTTTTATCTGCTGCTTGAATCACCACTGGTCTCCCTGCCACCTTACCAATTCCACCGATAACTCCATCGCCGGCGCTTGTATTTTCTTTACCAGGCACGTCAGAGCAGTTTAGCATTCCCAGCTCCATAAAAGAACCAGGGTCAACTAACTTTTCAATTCTCTCTCTGGCAGTTAACCTGCCTAAGCTATGCTGCTGGTCTATTTTTTTCTGCCCGCCCATCAGCAGTGCTCTTTCCTTTTTCATTGCCAATTCTAGAGTATATTCTTTCATAGTCTTAATGTGTTCTTCCATGGTGAATCAACCTTCCATTAACTTTTTTTCACAGCAACTGCCCCATTGGACCCTTTGTTCTATTCCTTTTGCTTATCAATAATAGCCATGGTACAGCGTGAAACACAAATCAGCTTTTCTTTTTCATCCACAATTTTAATATCCCAAACCATGCTGGTCCTGCCTTTATGTAAAGGGGTCCCAATAGCTGTAACAACGCCATCTTTTTTTCCTCTAATGTGATTGGCGTTTATTTCCATGCCTACCGCCACCTGCTGGTTCAAGTCAATATTCACTATAGTCCCTACTGATGCCACCGTTTCTGCTAATACCACAGAGGCTCCTCCATGCAGCAGTCCATAAGGCTGCCAGGTTTTTGGCCCCACCGGCATTGTCATCACAATCCTGTCTGCTGCTATTTCTACATATCTAATATCCAGCTGAGTAATAATAGTGTTTTCCACCCGACCCATCATTTGTTGGGCCAAGGCCTTTTTATCTAAACCCTTTAATGTCATGATATCAGCTGCTATGCCTTCTACATTTGCACTCACAGTAAGTCTTCCTTTCATCTAAAATTATTGTTTTTAAACAAGTTTCATTATTTTATGGCCTGCAGTGAAGCATCACCCTATCTTCACCATCTTGCACTACTTCTCCCCGCTGATTAATCAGTTCAACCTTCTGCACCATTATGCCCAGATTAGGCTTGGAGGTTGGCCGCTTGTGGGTAACAGTAGTCTTAACCCGAATTGTATCACCAAAAAAAATAGGCAGGCGAAAATTCATAGACAAGCCTAGATAGGCTGCTACGGCAGCCTCTGCTTTACCGCCCGAGATTTCAAACCTCCTGCTATAGCCACTCCCAATAGTCCATGGGCTATTCGCTGGCCAAACATATTTGACTTGCAATGTTCTGCATCTGTATGAAGCTGATTATAGTCTCCGGACAGCGCTGCAAAGTTAACTACATCTGCTTCAGTAATGGTTCTCCCGGGGCTAATGAACACATCCCCCACATTTATATCCTCAAAGTACTTTTGATCCATTAATTATCTAACCTCCTTATTTTAGACCTCACCTAAAAAGATTTGCTCCATCGGTATCCGGGGTCGCGGTTTTGGGTCCTGGTCAGGGTACCCAAAGGGAACTAAAGCCACCACATGGATATTTTCCGGCAGATTAAGCAATTGTTTTACCTTTCTTTGACTAAACATCATTACCCAACAGCTCCCCAACCCCAAGTCAGTACCTCGCAAGATCATCTGCTCAATAGCAATAGCCGTATTGAGATTTAAGTAGGCCAGGTTAGCAGCGTCATCAAGCTTACTTTTTTCCTTATACAGTGACACGTCCACATTTTCTAAAGGCGTATCCTTAAAGGCACCGGCATTTTTTAGCTCCATCACTCGTTCACCCTTAGCTTCACTGGCAGCTAAATCAGTGCAGCAAACCATGGTGAGGGGCGCCTTGGCAATGAAGTTCATGCCCAGGGTACATTCAGTCAGCTTCGCCCGCATCCCCTCACTAGTAACTGCCATGAATCGCCAGGGTTGGATGTTAGATCCCGAGGGGGCCAACTGGGCTGCCTCCAGCAACTGCTTGATAATCTCAGACTCCACTTCATCTGACTTGAATTTGCGGATACTCCTTCTCTGCTCTATGGCCTTCATTAATTCCACTTAATTCATCCTCCTTTTTCAAACTTTATATAAATTTAGTTCTGTTAAAATACAATCTATTTCCCCGCCTGACAACGGCGACTACAGGCTACATATATATTTTCCTCTAGCTGCTGGATACGGCCATCCCTAAGGAGCCGTTGCAGGTGCTTTGCTACCATTTTCCCCTCAAAGAAGCTATGGAGCTTATCAGAGTTGGGATATCGCTTAAAAATGGGTTTTTCTGCCACTATGTCTTCCAAGGATCCAGGCGTTCTCAGAATCTGCAGGATTTTTTCATCTCTGGCATCAATGATTCCGATATACTCCAGTAGCCGCTTTCTGATATTTTCTCTAGCCACCGGGGCATGGCTTGTTACCAGGCACCCAGGTTTGATTTCAATTAGCTTGTGGACAGATGCTATGAATTGATCAATATCAGACGCATAATTGCCATACCAGGGACCAAATGAGCTTAGATCTATATCCCCTGAAAACAGGACATCCTCCTCTTCAACATAAAAACTGCAGTGCCCAGCACAATGGCCCGGGGTATGAATAGTAGTTATCCTTGTTTTCCCCACCTCAATCATATCCCCATCCTTTAACTCTACTACCCCCTCAAGACCAAAAGGATATCGTCCAATCCTCTGTTCCAAGTGGGGCCCAGTATCCCTTAAAATATTAAATCCAGTAAGTCCTTTAAAGGCTTCCGGACCTTGAAAGGCGCCGGCATCAAGATGATGAATATAAAAGGTGCTCTGATCAAAGAGGTAGTTAAATGCCACATGGTCAATATGAAAGTGGGTGTTAATCACTTTACTAATCTTTTCTTTCGGTACGAGAGAAATTGGCTTTTCTCCGGGGCAGGTATCAATAATGCCCCACTCCTCATCCGCTATCACCAAGCTATTGGAATAAGGGAATCTGCCCTTGTTTAAACCCGGTAGAAGCTTAATTATTTTCGTAATATTTTCTAGCATAAATAACCCTCCAGCATCGTTTCAGTCAACTTAAAAATAAGCAATATTCTTTTCCACTAAACTACTCATTATCAGCAGCTAGCTATAATCATAAAAGCCCCTGCCACTTTTTCTTCCTAACCGACCAGCCCGAACATATTCCTTTAGGATTGGCGCCGGTCGGTATTTGGGGTCCTGGTAGCCTTCGTATACTGATTGCTGTACATCAAGGCAAACATCGAGACCAATAAAGTCCGACAGCTCCAAAGGACCGATTTTCCAGTCCAGTGCCAGCTTCATGCCCTTATCAATTTCTGCTGGATCATTCCCTTCATAAACTAACCAAGTAGCTTCATTTAAAAGGGCCCCCAGTACCCGATTAATGGTAAAGGCAGGATAAGACTTAGCCATGATCCATTGCTTTCCCAGCTTTTCCGTCAGTTCCTTTGCCACCGCAATAGTGCCCTCACTAGTGTTAAGCCCAGGTACTAGCTCCACAATTGGCATATACGGCACTGGGCAAAAGAAGTGGGTCCCCACTACTTTGTCAGGCCGCTGAGTGCATGCCGCCAAGGCATTGATGGAAATAGACGAAGTATTGGAAGCAATAATAACTTCTTGAGGGCATATCTTATCTAAGCTTTGAAAAATTTCTCTTTTGAGCTCCATCCTTTCTGAAACCGCTTCAATAACTATATCTGCAGTGGCTGCGTCCTTAAGCTCCCAGGATACTTGCAGGTTGCTTTTCATTTCTTCTAGCTGCTGAGGTGATATAGCTCCCTTTTGCTGTTTCTTGGTGAGCCTTCCCATAATTATGCCTGCAGCATTATGAGCCCTTTCCTCACTGCCTTCAATTAACACTGCCTTTATTCCCTTTTCTAAAGCTACCTCAATAATGCCGCCTCCCATAAATCCGGCCCCTACCACAGTTATTTCATTAAATTTCATACAGTTGTCACCCCTCACTTTTCATTTTTTAGCACGATTCCCTAAGATGCATCTTCAGGGTAGCTACCCCTTCATCTACTAGGTCCACTAAATGAATGCACCCCTGGCCCTTGCCCAACACTTGTGCCAATTCTTTCTTAGGGAGCTCCAAGGCCTTTATTCCTATTAAATTCTGAAGGTACTTGGTACAATTTCGGCAAACCTGATCGGGTACGCGCAACATCTTTCCCTGTACCTTTAAAAAGCTTTCATCTACCTCCATAGTTACATTTATATTGTGAAATGAGTCCTTTAAGCTGCTGATAACAACATAGCCACCTGATGCTAAGCCATAGAGCAGATATGTTTTGAATCTTAAAAATAGATGGCCGCTTCTCTCTTTAGCCCCTTCCTGCTGATCCCAGCAGCTGGCAACCTTGTCTAAATTGCTATAATAGCCACAAGAATTGAGGTAAATTTTATCCCAATAGCTGCTATATTCTTGGGGAGAGCTAAAGCCCCGCTCCTTCAACAAATAGGTTTCTGCCTGAATAATGCCCCTGACTGTATCAGTAAAGAGTGATACCTCTAAAGAATCCCTTCTTTCTAATGCTTCTCTCAAATGCTTGCCGCTGCCAAAATAAGCTTCTAAACCTACCAGCTCTTCTACACTCTTAATGCTCTCATTATTAGAATCATGCTTTTCAATACTAGCATTAACCACTACAAATGTGTTCTCGTTAACTGTTAGCCTTGCAATAATTTCACTATTATTATCACTATAGTTTGTAGTAGCTAATAGCTTCCCGTTATCACCTTTTGTAACAAAGGTGTGAATTTTTCTTTGAGATAAACAATCCATTTTACCCTCCTTTGAGCAGTACTTTCTCTTGTAAGAACTTAGGAATATTAATAATACGCAATATTACGAATTATCTTAATATAAAACTAAAGCAAAAATCATGCCAGTGTTTAGCTAAATGATATTTTTACAAAGTTAGTTAATCATCAACTTGCTTCGATCCCTACATCTTAGCTCTTCTTAAGCCAGAGGCATCTAACTAATATTTTTCATATCTTAAATTGCATTTAAAAGAAAAACGGTGTTGGTCTGCACCAAAAGGAGGTGATTTCGTAGAAGTGATTTCAAATGGTACAAATTTCATATAATTTAAATGTTTAAAATAAGAGATATTATATTTAAAGGCAGGTGATACTTTGAAAAGAATTAGAGATAAAATTATGCTAGGTGTGATATCAGGATTAATAGCAGCAGTCCCTGGAAGAATATTAAATGAAATTGAACATCAAAAAGGTCTAATTGATATGGATTACACTAAAATTGCTTCAACATTATTTATGGATAGAAATGGTTCAAATTCTAGAGAAGGATTATTGTTGGGAAACATAGTAAACAGTATAATGCTTTCTTTAACTGGAGTAGCAACAACTTATACTTTATCTAAAACAGGAAAAGACTATAAACATATAAAAGGAATAGGTCTTTCTTACATGTACGGAATAGTGTTAGGTGGAGTAATGCCAAGTTTAGGCTTAGTATATAAACCTAAACAAAAGCGCTCATATTCTCTAGCTGTAATAGACCACACATTACTAGGTATATTATGTGCCGAGCTTGTTTCTAGATTAGGGGCTAAAGAGGTGTTTGAAGATGAAAACCAAATCGAGTAAGAGGTACTCTTACTCGACTGAGGTCTGAAAAAAATCTAAGTAAACTTTTTATATTTACTGTAACAAAAATAGGATTTGCTCCTTACCTTCCTGCCGCTTAACCTTTCCGTTTACCTCCAAGTATTTAATATGGGCCATTGCCTCCCCTGTGGCAAACCACTTTTGGGGGATAGGAAATTCCTGAAAGGATTTATAGGTCATATCCCAGGTCATGCCGGCTGCCACTTGATAGGCAGTCCTACCTCCTTGGGCTAAAACATCCAGCACCTCTTGAGCCCTCTCCTGGTGATGCTGCTTTAGCTCTTCAATCCTGCCCTGACAATTGTTAATAAGGCTTCTATGGGCCGGCAAGGTTATATCGATCTTTAATGTGCTGACTTTGTCTAGGCTAGCTAGGTAATCACTGAGGGGATCCTCCTCATCTGACCACAAGGATATATTAGGAGTAATATCCCCCAAAATATGGTCACCGGAGATCAGCATTTTTTTGTCAGCCTCATACAGGCATAGATGGCCGGTAGTATGTCCTGGAGTCTCAATACATTGAAACCTATACTCTCCTATTGTCAGCAAATCTCCGTCCTTGACAATAGTAAAGTCTATTTTTTTCTTAGTACTGTATTTATAGCCTGGGTGCAGCTTAATGGCCTGTTGATATTCTTCTAATGGAAAGCCTCCTAGCTTAATAAATATTCGCATCTTATCCCAGAGGAGGTTATTGTTCATGACCTCTGCATCAATTTGACTGGCATAGATCTTTGAGGTGTCTTGAGCCAAAGTCCCCACCAGGCCTGAATGGTCTGCATGCATGTGAGTAATAAAAAAGTCAGTATCCTCAAGCTTTACCTCCAGCTCCCTTAATGCCGCCTCCATCACCTCTAGGCACTCAGGCCGATTCATCCCCGTATCTATTAGCAGGTTTCTTCCCCCTCCCCTAATCAGAAAAGCGTTAAGAGACTTTAATGGGTTGTTGGGCAGCGGAATCTCAATTCTATATAAATTAGCCGCTATCAGTTCAATCAATTTGCCTCACTCCTTTTCTATTTAGCCACCAAGGCGCCCAATAGCCCAGGCACACATTTCTTTTACACGATCATCTTTATTTTCCTTATAAGCCCTTGTTAAATCCGATATATAACTGGAGTCCAAGCTATTACCCATAACTCGAGCAGCATTCATATGCCAGCGCCACAGGTCATCTGCTGAGGTATAAAACATTTGAGGCCAGATATGCTTTTTAAAATATTTTCTATCCATATGGAGCAATGCTGTCAGCTCAAAACTGTTAGCCTGATGCTCTATCGAATGCATAGGCAGCTTCTGAGCCATCCAAGGCTGATTTCTCGGACATACCTCCTGACATCGATCACAGCCATAAATCCACATACCCATTCTTTCCCGTAGGTCCAGCGGCGTAATCTCATCAGTATAATAAGTGATATATGATATACACTTTCTTGGGTCAATTTTGCCATTCCCACCTAATGCTCCTGTAGGACAAGCTATAATGCAGGTATTTTTGCACCAGCTGGGGCAATCAATTCTGATAGATGGTTCGTCGGGCTCATACTCCTGGCTGACAATCAGAGCCACAGGAATTACGAAGGAGCTGCCTCTGGCAATCTTATTGGAGTAAAATAAACAGTTCTTGCCAAAGGTTCCCAGGCCTGCTCTGGCAGCTGCCAGTCGATGGGGCATATTAAAGGGCACCTTGGAGCTAATATGGTTGCTCTCCAAATATTCTCGGAAAGCTTTGAGCCGCAGTGATAAATTTTCTTTTTTAATGCGGTCATCATCTAAATAACAACGGCCGAATTTTCCTTGTAGAGATGAGGGAAAGCTGTGACGATGATAGTTGTCAAGCAGCACTATAATTGATTTTCCTACTTCATATAGTTTTTGGGGATCAGTGCCTTCAATTAGCTGCAGTCCTTTTCCTTCCGTCCAATGATATTCCTCATGGCGTTCTTGCAGTATTTCTAAGTGGCTGGTAAATGGCACAATAGTAGTAAAACCAATATCATCAAAGCCAATCCGCTTAGCCTCATGGATAATATCTGCTTTAGTTAGTGAGAGTCTACTATATTGATTTTTCATACGCATACACCGCCGCGCCTAAGGCGCCATTTAATTGAGTATATTGGGGAATTTTCAGCCTGCATTCCAGCCGCTTTTCTAAGGCCTTTACCACACCACTGTTTTGAGCAACCCCTCCGGTCATCACAATCTCCTCTTCCACCCCAACCCGCCGAGCTAGACTAACAATTCTGCGGGCTACTGAATCATGGATTCCTGCCACCACATCCTCCACCTTTTTCTTGGCAGCCAAGTGGGAAATTACCTCCGACTCAGCAAACACTGTACAAGTATTGCTAATAGCTATTTCCTCAGTGGCTTTATTACTTAAGGGTCCTAGCTCCGCAACAGGATAGCCCAAGGCTTGAGCCATTACCTCTAAGAAGCGGCCTGTTCCCGCCGCACATTTTTCATTCATGACAAAGCGCAGCACTTTACCATTTTTGCCAAGCTTGATGGCTTTGGCGTCCTGTCCTCCTATATCAATAACAGTTAAGGCTAAAGACTCCTGAAATACCGCCCCTTTCCCATGGCAGGCAATTTCACTTAACTCTTGGTCTGCGTCTTCAAACACCACTCTCCCATAGCCTGTAGCCACCACGTATGCTATATCCTCCCTTTTCAAGCTGGCCATTGCTAAAGCATCCTGCACCGCCCGTTGAGGTCCATCGGTGCCGGTACCAGCTTTGATCACCTTGCCCGCCACTACCTCCTGACCGTCTTTTAAAATAACGCATTTTGAGGTAATGGATCCGATATCAACTCCCATTGTATATCTCATAAACTATCCTCCTTACGCTAACATTTCAGCAAATGCCTGCAGCCTGGTTCTGAGCTGGCCTATGGAGGCCATTTGCTGCTCTACTTCAATAAATAGCAGCGGAATACCGGCTTGCTCCATTTCCTGCTTAATCACCGGATAATCAAATTCCTCCATTTCACAGAACTTCATATTAATAAAGACAATCCCATCTGCCTTTGTCTCCTTTAGCAGATTAATTAGGTAACCTCCTCGTTTTTTATTTGGGTCATACAAGGTTGAGCAAGGTCCAAGGCTTAAGTGCCTTTGTGCTAGCCCCTCTAGTGGACTAAGGCTCTCTTCCACCTGACCACGGCTGATTCTCGCTCCTAAGGCCAGGTCATCTGCTATCACCGTACAACCTAGCTCATCTAGGCAGTCTAAAATTCCTACCGGCTCCGCCATAATACCTGTCAAGACTAATCTCAGCCTGGGTTCATCCTTCACAATTCTATTATTAAGCCAAGGCAGGATTTGTTCCAAACTACTGTTGAACTCCTCTTTCGGCAAGAATAATGAGGCTTTTACTAACCCAGCCATTTCACCATTTGTCAGGCCCCTAGGGTTTTCTGCCCTGACGCAGCGCAGCTGATGCATCAGCTGGCGGTGCTTATTGTACACCGAAATAGTTGAGCTTAGTCTTTCATCAGTAATCCCGTTGCCCGTCAGCTCCTCTAACCACTGACGAAAATTCATAAGAAGACTGAGCTGATAGGTTAAGGCTGCTTTACTCTGGCGATTAGCGGGATATACTAAATCAAATTTTTGGTGGTGTGGAAACGCTTTGGCCCAAATTTCCGAGGTATTTTGAATATGATCACAGGTAGAAGGAAAAACGAAGCCATCCACCATAGAGTAGGTTCCCTTTAACCCTAATTCTAAGACTCCCCGCACTATTGAGCAGGCAAAACCCTGAAGATGACCATTAGCCCGCTCTATTTCCGTATTGCCACCCCATAAGCCTACCGGCAATGCCCCGGCTGCAGCTATCAACTCCTCTGGCACATAGATAGGCAAAGCCCCGATCACCTTTCCCCCATGCTTTTTTTTCCAGCTGAGAATAGGGGCTTTTGGGTTCATTGCCGCTGATAACAATTTTTGAAGCTCTTGCTCCATTTCTCTCCCTCCTCTTCAATACATAGCTCAAACTACATAAAGCATAAGTTCTATGTTTTGCCCTAAGCTTCAAGGGTTTCCATAAAGGATTGAAACCTGTTTTCAAACTGAGCCCAGGAAAAGTTGCGGGGATCAGTCTGATCGCCATCGAAAATTAGATCTGGTAGAGGATTGTTGCTTTCATGCCCCATCTTGCTTAGATCAAATATACCAAAACAGTATGGCTTACAGCTTCTATTAGAATGATGGATTACTCCATCTAATGAATACTCCACCGCCAGTCGTTCAAAATTAGCAAACTTAGTATCAAAGCTTTGGTTTATTAGGATCGCAGTGTATACCTCTGCCATACTATGCAATAAGTCCGTCTCATCAAAATCTAACACCCAGGCATTTGTATAGTTGGAGCATACTAAGTTGGCGTTGTACTTGGCCATCAGCTCAGCCATGCGCCGCAATTCATACCACACCGGGATACCATTCCATAACAATCTGTATTTCTCATTGGGAACCGCTCCCTGCCCTTTATTTACCCTTTCTGTTAGCTCCTGCTTAAGGAGACGATAAAATTCTAATGCCTCAGCAGTACCTCGCGTTGTCACTATTGGCGCCATATAAATAAAGGCATCAAAAGCAGTAATAGGGGCAGGCTTGTGCTTGTTCAGCTCCAGGACCTGACGCCATACTTTGGAGGTTTCGGAGGAGATAGCTGCCACCTCTTGAAGCCGTTCCATGCTAAGCTTCTTTCCTGTTACCTGCTCTAGCCAATCAATAAATTCCTCTAGCTGCCCCTTTACGTAGCTTACTGCATTCGGGGAGCTACCGGAGCCATGATTAAAGGGTGTGTCTATCAAATATAATGGAACATTAAAGTGGCGGGCCAAATTTTCATACCACTTAACTACCGTAGTACAGATATTGTTGCAGCACACCAAGAAATCAGGTTTAGCTAAGCCTCCTACCGGACTTTTTCCCGTCATAATTTGCCCTATATCCGCCCGGGCATAGGAGCAAATATCTGTAGAGTAGCCTATATTCTCTGCCACCTCTGCTAATTCAACCCCCATCTTTCTAGAGCCAATTAAAGCGCTGTGGTTTTCTGGGTAGAGAGGCAATACGTCAAAGGCTCGTAAGATTTCCACTGGAGCCATAGAGGTGCACCAAGCCACTGGATTTTTTCGTCTATCAACCATTTTTGGCTCACCATAGTACATTTTGGTTAAATCAACTAAGAACTTCTGGTGTTTCATAAGAACCTCCCATCATATTTCTAAGATAAACGGTATATCAGAAGCCTGATATACCGTATAGATTCTGTTTATATATGTTACATAATCTTTTACCTTTCTTACTTATTAATAGCTAATTTATATTTATTTATTTTCCGTACTATAGTGGAGTGGTCTACCCCCAATAGCACTGCAGCCTTCCTGGTGCTGCGTCCCATGCTTAAGGCCTGAGAAAGGAGCTCCCGCTCTAGTAGCTCTCCAGCCTCCTTTAATGGCAAGATATCATTGACGGCAATTGGAGTAACTATTACTTCCTTTGATTCATCCTGATTCACTGGTAGATTCCGAGTTAAAATAATATCTCCCTCACTCATTATCAAAGCTCGTTCTACTACATTTTCAAGCTCTCGGACATTGCCAGGCCAAGTATATCTTTCTAATAGACTTAATGCGTCCGGTGAAAACTTTTTCCGCATACTGTATTTCTTTCCGTACTTCTCTAGGAAATGCACGGCTAAGGGGATAATATCCTCTCTTCTTTCCCGTAAAGGCGGTATATTAATAGGAATGACATTTAATCTATAAAATAGGTCTTCTCTGAACTTCTTTTCCTCCACCATTTGCTGTAGATTTCTATTAGTGGCTGCTAAAATGCGGATGTTCAGCTTGACTGGCTTTACTCCACCAATTCTTACAATTTCCTGTTCTTGGATTACTCTTAACAGCTTAACCTGAAGCTGCAGCGGCAGATCACCAATTTCATCTAGAAAAACGGTTCCTTCATTTGCTACCTCCAGCAAGCCTAATTTGCCATCACGGTTAGCACCGGTAAAGGCTCCTTTATCGTATCCAAATAACTCAGATTCCAATAAGGTTTCAGGAATAGCACCACAATTGACAGCTATAAATGGACCATCCTTTCGAGGGCTTGCTTTGTGAATTATTTTAGCGATAATTTCTTTGCCGGCTCCTGTTTCACCGGTTATTAAGACAGTGGAATCAACTTTAGCTACTCGGGTAGCCATCTCCATGGCTCTCCTCATCTCACCGCTGTGAACTATAATTCCGTCTAACTGCAGTTGATTGGATCGCAATTCCTCTAGCTCTGAATAGTAACGGGCCACTAAGTCTTTATTTTCCTTTATTTGCTGCTTCATTTCATTTAACTGACTAATATCCCTAAGATTACAGACAACCCTGGTTATTTCTCCTTCTAGATTGTAAATAGGACTACCGGTTACCATAAGCTCAGGTCCATCTTTTATTCGCTGACTGATAGTAGAAGCCTTGCTGCTTTGTAGAACCTGTTTAGTAACAGAGGAAGTTAATGTGCCTTTCGCCACCAAGTCATTTATATTGGAGCCAATATGTTTTTCAATCTTTTCCCAGGGAATGCCCGTAATCCGACTATAGCTCTTGCTTATGCGCAATAATTGCCCTTTGCTGTTAGTTACTGCAATCCCATCGAAAGAGTTTTCAATGATAGCCTCTAGCTCCTGGCACAGCTCTCTTACATCAGTAAATTTTTCTGCCAGAGCCTCAAGCTCTGACACATCCCTAATGATTTCAACGGCACCAGCAATGTTCTCCCCATCAAGCATTGGATACCAGCTACGAATAACAGTCATGCCGTTAATCACTTCTTTATCGCCTTTTTTGGCTTCACCGGTTGATAGCACATCTATCAGCTTACTATCTGTCACAACTTCTGAAACTCTTTTGTTGATAACCTGTTCAGTAGAAATTCCAAATACTTTACCGGCAAAGGAGTTGCAAGAAA
>JAWSUQ010000026.1:0-14027 GCA_033549265.1 Bacillota bacterium | reverse complement strand
AGGGTTTAATAGAGTTTAGGGGTGATACTGATCCTTTTATCAAGCCTATCTTAAATATTAATGGGGCTAAGTATCAGGGAGAGCTAACTTGGAGCAAGGAGCAGGGATGGATTCCCCGGTTTACTGGCAGTTTTAACAAAGTGCTCTGGGAAGGAATTATCCTAACACCGGAGAATGAGCGGGGCGCCTTTTACCGATTAAAAGTAATTAATAATAGCAGTCAAGAAATAGATATTAAATTAGGCTGGCAAATCACTTGGGCCAATACACTCCAGCTAATATATAACGACCATTTGCTGGGGTGCCAGAATAGAGTAGAGCACTCTACCTGGACCAACACCTTGGGCTTTGAGGCTAGGGGGCAGACTGGTTTGGCAGCCTTAGCCTTTTACCTAAAGGATGAATTGTTTAATCAAGTTAAGTTTGACATCAAGGAGCTGACAAATGGTGCTGGCTGTCATCAGGTGTTTATTGGCACGGCTGGCACTGTCAAGCCGGGAGAAGCTCGACAAATAGATCTGACTATGGGGCTTAGCGTAGAAATAGATGGAGCTCATGTAACTGCAATTCACATGAGGCGGTTAGGCTTTAATCGATGCCATGCAGGTACATTAGGTTGGCTCAGCAAGAAAAGTGAGACAGTATCAGCCAGTGTTGTCAATGCTGCCAAGAAGGCTGGCGAATTATTTAGAGAAAGTTATGATACTGGGAAATTACCTTCGGTGGTGTTGAAAAATCTTTTTTTTAACTACTTTTACAGTAACAGTAAAACAATTGACAGCGGTGACTTAGTGATGCTCACCTCTCGCAGCAGCAGATATTATGTCAGTGGTGCATTTTGGGCTAGAGATGCCTTCCTATGGAGCTTCCCAGCTATTTTGATGATAGATAAGGAAAAGGCGCTAGAGCTCTTAAGGGCTGGCTTTACTAAATATGCAGAAAACGGGCCTTTTCACAGCTGCTATATTGATGGAGCTCTTCTTTACCCGGGCTTTGAGCTAGATGAACTAGCTGCCTTTTTTATTGCTCTGGAAAGCTACGATCAGCTGTATGAAGATTTACCTTGGCAGGAGCCATGGATTCTGGAGGGAGCTCGGGTGCTGGAGAAAACATTATGGCAGCATCATAACCCTAAGCATTATCTCTTTAGTACGATGCTGGATCCTTCAGATGATCAGGTGGAGTATCCTTACCTTACCTATAGTAATGTTTTGACTTGGCGGGCTATTCAAGTGCTCCAGCGAATTTATAAGTCTCATAACCACAATACTCATGTGCGGCATTTAGATGGAGCTGAGCGGTTATTAAAAAAAGCTATCAACCAGCATTGTATTTTCCATGGTCCCTTTGGATCCATGTATGTTTGGGCAGCTGATGGAGAAAAGGGCTATCAGCTTTATGACAATCCCCCAGGCTCATTACAGCTGTTGCCCCACTACGGCTTTTGTACCATGAAGGATAAAATCTGGTTAAATACAGTTAAGTGGATATACTCGGAGCATAATCCCTATGCTTATTTAGATACCCCCATCAAAGGAATTGGTGGAGTTCATGCTCCTTACCCCTGGGTATTGGGAGCCTGCAACAGCTTATTGGCTGGGAAAGTGCAGGAAGGGCTGGAATTGCTATTAAAAAGCGAGATGGACAATGGGTATGCCTGTGAGACGGTTAAGACTACTAGTGGCCAGTTGAACACAGGGGCGGCTTTTGCTCCTTGTGGGGGGTTTTTGGCTTATAGCTTGGTGCAGGCTTTTAAGTAGCGGGGTCGCATACTGCTTTTGCTGGAGTCGCTCCGGCCTTGGGATTTCTAACAGCTTGGATAGAGAAACTGCAAAACTCGCTGCGCTCAGACAGTTGCAGTTTCTAGCTATCCTTCGCTGAGAAATCCTAAAAGCCTACGCTAAAAGCGCTGCAAGCAGTAGGCGACTCCTTGGGGCTTAATGGAAGTGGAGTCGCTCCGGCTTTGGGATTTCTAGAATGTGTTGGGAGGTAACTTATGACCAGGATTAGGGCCTTGATAGCTGACAATTGGAAGAGTGGTAAGGAGCTGGCTCAGCTGGGGAAAGATGCTCTGGAACAAGGGGCTGGGTTGGAAAAGCTAGTGGTGCTGCCGCCTATGACTGACTTTCATAAGACTTCTGGTATAATAAAAGCCAGTGAGCTGGGAAAGGTTTTGGAGGAATGGTGCAGCTTTGCGCGAAAGCTGCAGGTATATTTAATTCCGGGCACAATGCTAGTAAATGATGAAGCTGGGGCTGGTATATTGCACCAAGCCCCATTGATAGATAAATATGGTCAAATAATTGGTGTCTCCAGCCAGACCCATCTATCGTCCCAAGAGGTTAGCTGGGGGTGGCAGGCCAGCAATCAGCTGCCCTTAATGGATACGCCCTTTGGTAAGCTTGCTATATTGCTCAATAGTGACTGCTGGCAGCCGGAGGTGTGGCGGCTAATTACACTGTTAGGGGCTAAGATGGCTGTAGCCTACACTATGGTGGAAGCTCCATATACAGAGAGCTACCAGCTGGCTGGCAGCTGGCAGAATGTCCAGCAAAATCAGGTTTTTGCCATCGAGTGTTCACTGACAGGTCAATGGGAAGGCAGGGAATACCAAGGCAGGAGCGCCATTATCGGTCCCTGTGAGCTTACCAGTGACTTTTCTGGATTCTTGCCTTGTAGGAAAGAAGGGGACTGGTTAGAGGTAGAAATTTCTTTGGAGGAGCTGGAGCAGGTAAGACAGCAGTATCCATTGCTAAAGCAGCTAAATCTGCCTTTATATGAAAATAAACTGCTGCCTTTATATAGGCAGGCTACTACAGGAGCTGACAATAAATGAAGCTAGTGAATAGACTTAAGGAGGGGCTATTACTAAAACTGCTTCTATGGCACACTAGAAAGGCAAGAATAGATAAGGCATTAGCAAGACTAGTTACCGAAGCTGGCCAACTGGGTTGTAGTAACCGTCGGGATTTTGGTCCTCAAAAAATGGACAAGGTGACAGTAGCAGCGGTACAGGGTAAGCTTGAGCTTGTGTCTTCAGTGGAGCAGTATGTGGAGCGGATGTTTCGATATACGGAAAAGGCAGCAAGAAAGGGAGCCCAGCTAGTAGTTTTTCCTGAGGATAATGGAACCCATCTCTTAGGGCTCTTGCCTGGAATGGATAAGTTGGGATCAGATAAAGGCATGGATGAAGCATTGAAGGAGATGGCTGGTGGGGAAGCTAAGGTGGCTGATATCTTTGGCTTTCTGGGGCCTGTCACTAATCAGGTATACCACTATACCTTTAGCCGATTAGCCCAGCTTTTTCAAGTTTATATCATGCCCGGCAGTATCATTATACCGGATGAAGGGGGGCAGGTGGTGAACCGGGCCTTTCTCTATGACCATCAGGGACGACAGGTGGGAAGCCAAACGAAGCTACACCTTCTGCCCGTTGAGCACACCTGGGGCATTAGCTGTGGCCAGGAGTTGAAGGTGTTTGATACGCCTTTAGGAAAGCTGGCTTTTCCAGTTTGTATGGATGCCAGCTTCTATGAGACCTTTCGCTTGTTGACCCTGATGGGAGCAGATATAATCCTGCTACCCATAGCTAATCCAGAGGAGTATAATTACTACAAAGCCTTACGAGGGATTTGGCCTAGAGTTCAAGAAAACCTAGTTTATGGGGTTAAGAGTGCCTTGGTTGGTGAGGCTTTTGGCATGACCCTTACCGGCAAGGCGGGGATTTATGCACCAATGGAGCTAACACCTAATAGAGACGGTGTTATTGCAGAAAGTGCCGACAGCACTGGGGAAGGGGTGGTCTGGGCCACCTTAGATATGCAGGCTTTATGGCAGCAACGGGCCGAAAAAAGAAGCCATAATCCCTTTAATGTTGAGCTCTACGAAAAGTATTTCCCAAAAGCTTACGAAAGCTTTCAACACGGTAATTAATTAAGCTTATAAAAAAGAGTTTATTGATAAAAAAATAACGGTATAAGACTAGGGGCCAATTAGATTGGTTCCTTTTTTAATTTAAGAGTTACTAATTATTGAACAATTATTTCTTAGTCATATAACCTGTCCATCCTTCATATAGATAGTACAAAAGAATCAGTAGGAAGGGGAACAGCATGAAGTCATGGTTACCTAATAGCTACGATATATACTTATTTCACCAAGGGAACCATTTTCGCAGCTATCAGCTGTTAGGTGCTCATTTTGCCCAGCGGGAGGGAGTAGCTGGAGTACGGTTTGCCCTGTGGGCCCCTGATGCTCGAAAGGTGGAGCTAGTAGGGGATTTTAACGGCTGGCAGGGAGAGGGGCACTCTATGGAGCCCCTAGGAGGTTCAGGTATTTGGCATATTTTTGTTCCAGGCCTGCAGCATGGAGAGCTCTATAAATATCAGGTTTTTTCTATGGACGGACAAATAGCCCTAAAGTCAGATCCCTACGGCTTTTGGGCAGAAAAGAGGCCCCAGACCGCTTCGCGAATTTTTCAGCTAGAGGGCTATCAATGGCAGGATGAAGCCTGGCAGGCTGCAAGGCAGTATCAGTGTCACGCTAGGAAGCCAATAGCTATTTACGAGGTGCATTTAGGCTCCTGGAGGAGAAAGGACAACGGAGAGTTTTTAACCTATCGAGAGCTGGCGGAGCCACTGATAAATTACTTATTGGATCTGGGCTATACCCATGTGGAGTTCCTGCCGGTGATGGAGCATCCCCTTGATGCTTCTTGGGGCTACCAGCTGACAGGCTACTACGCTGCCACCAGCCGCTACGGCACACCTCTTGACCTGATGTACTTGATTGATCAATGCCATCAGGCAGGGATTGGCGTTATTTTAGATTGGGTGCCGGGTCATTTTTGCCGAGATAGTCATGGGTTAAGGGAGCTAGGGGGCACATCTTTATTTGAAAGCCATAATCATACCTTGAGCAATAATCAGCAGTGGGGGACTCAAAATTTTGACTACAGCAAGCCTGAGGTAAGAAGTTTTCTCATTTCTAATGCCATCTTTTGGCTGGAAGTATTTCATGCTGATGGCTTAAGGGTAGATGCTGTCAGTAGCATGCTCTATTTGGATTACGGTAAAAAGCAAGGCCAATGGGAGCCAAATATTTATGGGGGGAGGGAAAATTTAGCAGCGATTTCTTTTTTGAAAAAGTTAAATCAAGTGGTGGCTCAATATAATCCCGGCGCATTAATGATTGCGGAAGATTCCTCTTCTTGGCCTCAGGTGACGGGATCTATTCACTTAGGAGGATTGGGCTTTAGCTATAAGTGGAACATGGGCTGGATGAACGACATGCTTAAATACATGGAAATGGATCCGGTCCATCGGAAATGGCATCATCATCTGCTTACCTTTTCGCTCATGTATGCTTTTACTGAAAACTACCTGCTGCCTTTATCCCATGATGAGGTTGTTCACGAAAAAAAATCTCTCCTGAGTAAAATGCCTGGGGACAGCTGGCAAAAGTTTGCCGGACTGCGCTGCTTTTACAGCTATATGATGGCCCATCCAGGAAAAAAGCTGTTATTTATGGGGGGAGAGCTAGGGCAAGAGCGGGAGTGGCATCAGGACAGGGAGCTAGATTGGCAGCTCTTAGAGTGGGAGCGGCATCGTCAGTTAGTAGGCTTTATGAGAGAGCTACAGGGATTTTATCGCCAGGAGGCAGCCCTGTGGGAGTTGGATAACGACTGGGCTGGCTTTCAGTGGGTTGATGCCAACAACTATCAGCAGAGCATAGTTTCCTTTATCCGGAAGGGTCAGGGTCAGGACAACTTTTTGGTGGTTGTCAGCAACTTCACCCCCAAAGTGTATCACCGTTATTTAGTAGGAGTGCCCAGGCCTGGCCAATATGAAGAAGCCTTTAACAGCGATTGGCAGCATTATGGCGGAGCTGGATACAGAAATGAAAACTTAATAGTAGCCTTGGAAAAGAACTGGCAAAGCCAGCCCTATGCAGTGGAGCTTACGATTCCGCCCCTTGCTACCGTCTTTTTACGTTCCATAAGCAAATAATATAAAATTTTTTTCAGAAAAATTTGACTAAAAAATTAGGTATAAATTAGCTTCAATAGGAATATAGTGCAGAGTTAGTGCAAAAAAGGAGGATGACACAGAATGGGCTTTAAGAAATGTGTGGCAATGGTACTAGCGGGAGGTCAGGGGAGCCGACTGGGAACTTTAACGAAGCGAATAGCCAAGCCAGCGGTGCCCTTCGGTGGAAAATATCGAATTATTGATTTTACCTTAAGTAATTGTGCCAATTCTGGCATTGATACAGTAGGAGTGCTGACCCAGTATAATCCACTGGTATTAAATTCGGTTATAGGTACAGGAAGTCATTGGGGCTTAGATGTCAAAAGCGGCGGAGTTCACATCTTGCCTCCTTATGTCAAGGAGGATGGAGGTCAGTGGTATAAGGGTACTGCCAATGCAATTTATCAGAATCTGGACTTTATTCGCCAGTATCAGCCCCAGCAGGTATTGGTTTTATCAGGGGACCATATTTATAAGATGGATTACTCTTTAATGCTTGCTTATCATCTAGAGAAAAAAGCAGAAGTGACAATTGCTGTGCTGCAGGTTCCCTGGCAGGATGCAAGCCGCTTTGGCATTATGACAACTGATGCTGATGGAAAAATAGTAGAGTTTGCGGAGAAACCGGCTCAGCCAAAGAGCAACTTGGCTTCCATGGGAATATATATTTTTGACCTAGATACTTTAGAGCGTTTTCTGGAGGCTGATGAAAAGGATTCCCAATCGGCTAATGATTTTGGCAAGAATGTAATTCCTCGGATGCTGGCCAATGAAGTAAAGCTGCAGGCCTATCCCTTTAGCGGCTATTGGAAGGATGTGGGTACAATCCATAGTCTATGGGAGGCCAACATGGATCTACTGCAGTCGGATTCAGGGATTAACCTGCATGATCCCAGCTGGCCTATTTATTCATCTACTCCTGATTTGCCACCTCAATACGTCAATGGCCGGGCTGCGGTGCTAAACTCTTTTATTACTGAAGGTTGCCGGGTGTTTGGCCGGGTGGAAGGCTCTATTCTCTTTCCAGGAGTGACAGTGGCTGCGGAAGCTGTTGTAAAGGATTCCATTATCATGGCAGGAGCTACTATTGAAAAAGGAGCTAGGGTAATAAAAGCGATTGTCAGTGAAGGAGCGAGAGTTGGGGCTGGAGCACAAGTTGGCACCGGTGAAAGCACTGACATCGCTATAGTAGGGTAATGAAGGAAGGTGGCTAGGAAAATGCAAAACGTAATGGGTATTATCCCCCTAACAGAAGAGGATCAGCTATTAAGGGAAATTACTTATGACCGACCGGTGGCAGCTATCCCCTTTGGCGGCAGATATAGGCTAATTGATTTTTCCTTATCTAATCTGGTTAATACGGGGATTATAAACGTCAGTATTTTTACCAAAGGAAAATACCGTAGTCTGATTGATCACCTGGGTACCGGCAAGGAATGGGGGCTACAGGGGAAGCGAGATGGTCTTTTTATCCTGCCACCCCAGCAAAAGAGGCCTATGGGCAATGATTTGGCGCTGCTCTCTAATCATTTAGACTACCTAAAGCGCAGCAAGCAGGAGTATGTCATTATCACCAAAGGGAGCCTAGTTTGTAACATCAACTACCGCCCCTTCATTCATCAGCATCAAGAAAATAAAAATGATGTCACCATAATTTGCAGCGGAGAAGGCAATGGTGAGTTTATGGATAGCTATATTATGGCTAAAGCTCTACTTGTAGATTTTATCTACAACTCTATGGTTCAGCAGGAGTGGAAAGATCTCAGGCAGATGCTAGCGGATAGTGCTGTCGACTTGAAAATAAATAAGCTGTTTCATCGAGGTTATTTTGCCAGAATCGACTCTATCGCCAGCTATTATACTCATAGCATGGGTCTATTACAGCCAGAGGTGCAGCAGCAGCTCTTCGATAACGATAACCCCATCTATACTAAGTCAAAGGATGACGGCCCCGCTAGGTATAAGGCAGGGGCCCAGGTAAGAAACAGTTTAGTTGCCAATGGGTGCATTATTGATGGTACTGTTGAAAATAGCATTCTCTTTCGGGGTGTGAAAGTCGAACAGGGTGCCCATGTGGCTAACAGCATCATTATGGCTAAAGGGGTCATCGGTCAAGGCTCAGTTGTGAGCAATGCTATCTTTGATAAGGAAGTACAGGTTGGTAGAAACAGTACAGTTTCGGGCCATAGTGACCGGCCGGTAGCGGTATTAAAAAAGACTGTGATTTAGCAGTGTTAAGGGCAAGCGAAGGCTAATAGAGGAGGTATTCTTAAGGTGAAGGTATTATTTGCTGCGGCAGAAGCGGCCCCTTTTATCAAAACAGGAGGGCTGGGCGAGGTGGTAGGCTCTCTGCCGAAGGAGCTTAAGAAGCAAGGAGTGGACGTGCGGGTGATATTACCCTTATATGGGGATATCCCCGATTTTTTTAGAGGACAAATGGAGCAGTTTCTTCCGGAATTTCCTGTTTCTTTGGGCTGGCGCCAGCAGCCCTGTGAAGTGAAAAAGTTAGAGTATCAAGGGGTCATCTTTTATTTTATTGATAATGAGTATTATTATAAAAATCGTCCTGGAGTTTATGGATTTGGTGACGAAGGGGAGCGATACGCTTATTTTTGCAGCGCAGTACTGGCTTTGTTGCCTTCCCTAGGCTTTCAGCCTGACATTATTCACTGCCATGACTGGCATACCGGGATGATCGGGGTGCTTTTAAAGGCCCGCTATGTAGATAATTCTTTCTATCAAAGGATTAAAACTGTGTTTACCATCCACAATCTGCAGTACCAAGGGGTTTTTCCTCTAGATATGATAGCTGATTGGCTGGGGCTTGAGGGAAAGTATTTCAGCCTGGAGGGCATTGAGTACTATGGCCAAGGGAGCTTTATGAAGGGGGGGATTGCCTTTGCCCAGCAGATCATTACAGTTAGTGAAACCTATGCTCAGGAAATTCAGACGGCTGAAGGAGGAGAGGGGCTTGATGGATTGCTGCGGTGGCGGAGCCACGTTTTAAAGGGGATAATCAACGGAATAGATACAGATGAATACAATCCTCAAATAGATGAAGAGCTGCCTATCTCTTATGGGGCTGCAGAAGCGTCTTTAAAGGCTAAGAATAAAGTGAAACTTCAGGAAAAGCTGAGACTTGAGGTAAATGAAGATATACCGCTGGTGGCAGTGGTGTCTCGCCTGGCCTTTCAGAAGGGAATCGATTTGATCATAGAGAGACTGCAGGAGTTGATGAGCTGCCAGCTGCAGCTAGTTATCTTAGGTACCGGTGAAGAGTATTATCAGGAACGACTGATGGAAGGGGCCAGCAGGTACCCCCGAAAAATGGCTACTGTGATTGGGTTCGAAAAAGCGTTAGCTAAAGAGATATATGCTGCTAGTGATTTTCTCTTGATGCCATCTCTTTTTGAGCCCTGCGGGTTAGCCCAGCTGGTGGCCCTTAGATATGGCACTATTCCCATTGTGCGAGCCACTGGGGGGCTAAAGGATACGATAGAGCCCTATGATCAGGATAGGGAGACTGGCTATGGCATTACCTTCAAAGGCTACAGCTCTGCTGAGATGCTGGAGGCAGTACAGAGGGGCCTAGCTATTTATTGGGATAAGTATAAGTGGGAGCCCTTAAGAGTAAGGGCGATGGAGCTAGATTTCAGCTGGAGTCAGTCTGCCGGTCAATATCAGCAATTGTATCAAGAGTTAGTTAACAGTTAGCTATAAGTTCGGTTTAAGCAAGTTAGTAAAGCATATGTTGATGGGAGTTCTACCATTGGGGGGATAAAATGATCAAGGATAAGGAAACTTTTAAAGAGCTACTGCTAGAAAAGCTGCAGACCATGCAGGGCAAAAGCTTAGAGGAGTCCACCAAGCAGGATATTTATGCAGCCATGGGCGGTGTAGTCCGGGATTATGTGGCTAAAAACTGGGTGAAAACTAATGGCTGCTACCGGAAAAAAAAGGTCAAACAGGTTTACTACTTTTCCATGGAGTTTTTGCTAGGGCGGCTCTTGGGGTCAAACCTAGTGAACCTGGAGCTCAGGGATATTTGCGCTGATGGATTGGCGGACTTAGGGATAGACCTAGACAGTATTGAGGACCTTGAGCCAGACGCGGGGCTGGGGAACGGCGGCTTAGGACGGTTAGCAGCTTGCTTTCTTGATTCACTAGCCTCTTTGGAGCTACCAGGTCATGGCAGCGGCATCAGGTACAAATACGGCCACTTTGAGCAGCGCATTATTAATGGCTATCAGGTGGAGTTGCCGGATAATTGGCTGAAGGAGGGCAACCTCTGGGAGATTAGGCGAGCTGACAAGGCGGTGATTGTAAAGTTTGGCGGCACTGTACGGGTGGAGACAGTAGAAGGGCGGGATATTTATATCCATGAGAATTATGATCCCGTCTTAGCGGTGCCTTATGATACACCAGTAGTTGGCTACAAAAACAATACCGTGAACACCTTGCGATTATGGAATGCGGAGGCAGCTATCAAGGACTTTGACTTTCCCTCCTTTAATCATGGCGACTACCTGAAGGCGGTAGAGTATAAATATAATATTGAAGCTATATCCCAAATACTTTATCCCGATGATACTCACGAGGAGGGGCGTATACTACGATTAAAGCAGGAATTTTTTTTGGTGTCAGCAGGGGTCCAAAGCATTATCCAGGGGTATCAAAAGAATAAGGGCAACTTAAAAGAACTGCAGCATGAAATATCCCTACATATTAACGACACTCATCCGGCCCTAATTATTCCTGAGCTTATGCGCATACTAATTGATGATGAAGGAATGGACTGGGAGGAGGCCTGGCTCATTACCACCAATACCGCCTCCTATACAAATCATACTATTTTGGCAGAGGCCTTGGAGAAGTGGCCCATCGATATTTTCAAACAGTTGCTGCCGCGAGTATTTATGATTGTGGAGGAAATAAATGAGCGATACTGTCGCAGCTTGTGGCAACGATATCCAGGAGAGTGGGAGCGGATTAGTCAAATGGCTATTATTGCTGATGGGCAGATAAAAATGGCCCACTTAGCTATTGCCGGCAGCTATAGTGTCAACGGGGTTGCTAAGATTCACACCGAAATTTTAAAGAAACAGGAAATGAAGAACTTTTATCAATTTTATCCCCACAAATTCAACAACAAGACTAACGGCATTACCCATCGCCGGTGGCTTTTAAAGGCCAATCCTCTTTTAGCTAAGCTGATTACCGAGGCAATCGGACCAAGCTGGATTAAGCATCCTGAGGATTTAACTGGACTATTAAAGCATGTGGAGGATACTGGTTTTCAAGAAAGGCTGGCAGCTATCAAGCTAGAGAATAAAGAGAGCTTAACTAAGATTATAAAGGATATTTACAATTTAGAGGTTGACCCCTATTCTATTTTCGATGTGCAGATTAAGCGGCTTCATGGCTATAAACGGCAGCTTTTGAATGCCCTGCATATTTTGTATCTCTACCATCAACTAAAGCAGGACCCAAATCTAGAAATGGCGCCTCGTACCTTTATCTTTGGAGCTAAGGCGGCCCCAGGCTACCATCAGGCCAAACTGACTATAAAGCTGATTAACTCGATCTCCTCGTTAATAAATAAGGATAAGTCAATTAACAACAAGCTGAAGGTTATCTTTATGGAAAATTATCGAGTTTCTTTAGCGGAAAAGATTATCCCCGCCGCAGATGTGAGTGAGCAGATTTCTACTGCCAGCAAAGAGGCTTCAGGTACAGGCAATATGAAGCTAATGATGAACGGAGCTATTACCCTGGGAACCTTAGATGGAGCCAATATTGAAATTGGTAATGAGGTTGGTGAAAATAATATTTTTACTTTTGGTTTAACGGAAGAGGAGGTTTTAAGCTATTATCGGTATGGAGGCTATAATTCTTGGGAAATCTACCATAATGACGAAAGAATTAAGACCGTCTTGGATCAGCTAATAAACGGTCTGCTGTCTGGGTGTCCTAATGAATTTAAGAACCTCTATGCTGCCCTGCTCCACAATAATGATGAGTATTTTGTGTTGAAGGATTTTGCTCCCTATGTAGAAGCCCAGCTGAAGGTAGAAGAGGCTTATTTGGACAGCTGCAGATGGCTGAAAATGAGTGGAATTAATATTGCCCACTCCGGTATGTTTTCTAGCGATCGCACTATTAAAGAATATGCAACTGGTATCTGGCAGATTAAGCCAGTGCCGATCAAGTAAAAAGGTAGGTGCTGTAATTTGACAGACTGGATGCTACATCACTCTCAGCAGGAGCTTTATCGCAGTCCCTTTGGAGCTGCTGCCTGTGGAGAAGAGGTGACCCTAAGATTAAAAGTCAATAGCCAAGTAACCCCTGAGAAGGTAGTGGTTCGCTACTGGCAGGAAATTTTAGGAGCACATGAAGGGCAAGGGGGCAGCCAGCAGGAGGCCATCATGGAGCCGGTAACAGGACTAAGCAAACATCGGATGTACCAAGTAAAGCTAAGGCTGCCCCGGACCACTGGCTTAGTGTGGTATCTATTTAAAGTAGAGCTTTCAGGCAAAACTTTTTTCTATGGGAACAATCAAAAGGGCTTAGGAGGAGTAGGTCAGATAGCTACTAGCTTGCCTCCTGCCTATCAAATTACGGTACATGATCCAAAACTGACTACTCCTAGCTGGTTCAAGGACGGAGTTATTTATCAAATTTTTGTGGATCGATTTTTTAACGGCTGTGAGGATGGCAGGGTGTTGCATCCTAAGCCCAACAGCCTCCTCCACGCCCATTGGGACAGCATACCAATCTATATCAGAGATATTCGGCATGGAGAGGTAATTCGGTGGGATTTTTTCGGTGGAAATCTGTTGGGAGTGCTAAAAAAGCTTTCCTATTTAAAAGAATTAGGAGTCAGTATCCTTTACCTGAATCCTATTTTTGAGGCCCCTAGCAACCATAAGTATGATACAGCAGATTATTTTAAGATTGATCCCATGTTTGGTGATAATGAGATATTCCATAGCTTGTGCCAGGTGGCTCAGGAGCTTGGGATAGCTGTTATCTTAGATGGGGTCTTTAGCCATACCGGCAGTGACAGCATTTACTTTAATAAGGAAGGCAACTATCCCCAGCTGGGAGCTTATCAATCTACGGAATCTCCCTACTATAGCTGGTACCGGTTTAGCCAGCATCCAGAACACTACGAAAGCTGGTGGGGCATCGATACACTGCCAAATGTTAATGAGCTTAATAGCTCCTATCAAAATTTTATCTATCAGGGCGAAAACAGTGTTGTCAAGTACTGGATGGGTCAGGGAACTAAGGGCTGGCGGCTAGATGTGGTAGATGAGCTTCCCGGTGCCTTTGTCAAAGGTATTCGACAGGTAATGAAAAAGGCGGACCCTGATTCCATCTTAATTGGCGAGGTGTGGGAGGATGCCTCCAATAAGGAGAGCTATGGTGAGCGACGGCAGTATCTCCTAGGGTATGAGCTAGACTCAGTCATGAATTATCCCTTTCGCAAATCCCTGCTGGATTTTGCCTTAGGGGTCCAGGATGCAGCAGAGGTGCATCAAGTTTTGATGAGCCTTTATGAAAACTATCCATTGCATCACTTTTATAGTGCCATGAACTTAATAGGCAGCCATGATGTGCCTAGAACCTTGACTCTCCTAGGAGAGGCCCCTGATGGAGATACCTTAACAGTAAAGGAAATGAGTACATTTAAGCTTAGCCAAGAGCAGCGTAGGCTGGCAGTAACAAGGCTCAAGCTACTGACTCTCTGGCAGATGACTTTTCCGGGAGTACCATCTATCTATTATGGAGATGAGGCAGGTACAGAGGGCCACGGTGACCCCTTATGTAGAAAACCATTTCCATGGGGTCAAGAGGATCAGGAGCTTCTAAACTGGCACAAGCTGCTGATTGGACTGAGGAACAAGCTGGCAGTGTTGCGGACTGGACAATGGATACCATTAGTGGCGGAGGGGGATGTCTATGGCTACCTTCGTTGCATCGAGAATGGCCATG
>JAWSUQ010000025.1:0-14232 GCA_033549265.1 Bacillota bacterium | reverse complement strand
CCAGGTCTCTTTAGTAAAGGCCTGGCTAATATAATTAATATACCTTAGTGATTGTATAGCCTTCCTTCTCTAGCTCTTTTGTTAGCTTTTTAATATGCTTGTGGCCGTTAGTCTCCACCGTCACCTCTAGCTGCACCTCCATAAACCGATCTAAGGTTTTAAACTGATTATGGTCAAGCTTAATGACATTGGCATTCATCCGAGCCACTATCTCAGATATTTTTTGCAGCTGGCCCGGTCTATCAGGCAGATTTACGGAAAAGCAGAAAATACGGCCTCGTGATAACAGCCCCCGATTAATCATAGAAGAAATGGTGAGTACGTCTATATTTCCGCCACTGACAAGGCAAACTATATTGTTGTTGACCTCATTAAGCTTTTTCAGGCCAGCTAAAGACAGGACCCCGGCGTTTTCTCCCACCAGCTTATGTTTATCTAATAGGAGCAGGAAGGACTCCATAATTTCAAAATCAGAAACAGTCACAATTTCATCTACATAATCCTTGATGATGGAAAAGGTTAGGTCACCAGGATTTTTAACTGCAACCCCATCTGCAATAGTACTAACCTTATCTAGGTTCACTAGCCTGTTGCTGTCGATAGAGACCTTCATTGCCTGGGCTCCTTCAGGCTCTACTCCGATAATCTTTATTTCTGGCTTAAGAAATTTGGCTGCCAAGGCCACTCCACTGATTAGGCCACCACCGCCAATAGGTACAAGAATGGTGTCTACAGCAGGTAATTCCTCCAATATTTCCAAGCTAATGGTTCCTTGTCCCTCAATCACATCCAGATCGTTAAAGGGATGTATGAAAACAAAGCCATTTTCTTGCTCCAGCCGGTTAGCCTCGGAATAGGCTTCGTCATAGCAGTCTCCTGACAAGACAACCTTCGCACCATAGCTCTTAGTAGCCTCTACCTTGATAAGGGGAGCGGTCTTGGGCATTACAATAGTGGCTCTCACTCCAAGCTTCTGAGCAGCATAAGCAATGCCTTGGGCATGATTTCCAGCAGAAGATGCAATTAACCCCCGTTCCTTTTCCTCCTGAGATAGCTTGGCAATTTTATTATAGGCGCCCCTGATTTTAAAGGCACCAGTAATCTGCAAATTTTCTGGTTTGATATAGACTTGGTTGTTGGATTCAGCGCTAAAGGCAGTACTATAAATTAGCGCTGTTTCTTTGATAGTTCCAGTTAGCCTTTCTTTAGCTTCTTGAAACTGCTGGGATTTAATATACATGTTTCCTTTCCTTCTTTCTTTAGCTCATTCTTTAAAAATATAAGTTGCTTGATCTAGTGTTTACATCAATAAGATGAATTATATCGCAAAATATATTTTAAGTCTATGCTAATCCCATAAAGGCCGCTGTAAAAATAAGGGCTTGCTTCCAGCAAAGGTATATAGACAACCAGCTTTGTCAGCAGCACACCTGGTTGCGGCCTCTCTCTTTAGCTCTATATAAAGCCTTATCCGCACGGGAAAGAACTGCTGTGTCAGCTGTATCAACTAAGGGGGAGTAGGTTGCTACCCCTAGGCTAATAGTTACAAAGGAGCTTAAGGGTGATTGACTATGCTCCATTTCTAGCCCTGCTACTGCTAGACGAAGCTTTTCAGCTATGATCAATGCTCCTTCTGTATCAGTTTCAGGCAATATGATGGCAAACTCTTCGCCCCCATAACGGGCCACTATGTCTCGTGGTCTTTTAACCGTTGTTGATAGGGTTTTGGCAACGCTTTTCAAGCACTCATCCCCGGCTATATGTCCGTAAGTGTCATTAAAGCTCTTAAAGAAATCGATGTCTCCCATGATGACAGACACGGGAATTTTAGTGCGCTCAGCGTTTTGTATTTCTATGTCAAGATACTTATCTAAGTATCGCCGATTGGCAATGCCTGTTAGTCCGTCTACACAGGAGAGGCGATATAATTCTTCATTAGCGGCTTCTAGTTGTTTATGTTCCTCCTGAATATGTAGAATCATAGGCTTGAAAATAAATAAGCCTTCTACTAGCAGCACTGAAAGGATGATAATCAACAGAAACAGCTCAGTAAATTTTAGCTGTTGAACCTTTTGCTCTGATCCAGCCTGCAGTTCATTGACAAAGAGCTCCAAGGCAGTAATCAGATTATCCTTGGCATCATGCACAATTAGCGCTAAGGTTGGATTACTCCAAGTTGTGTCATTAGAAGCTAAAAAGAGCTCCAGGTTATGTAAATATATATCTATTTTATGATGTAAATTAATTGGCTCCTTAAAATAGATATCATTGAGCGCAGGAGTTTCTTCTGCCATTTTACCCAGCTTTAGGTGACTAGCTTTCATCTCAGAAACTGTTTGATGGAGCTCAGCTTTAATTAGTTGCTCCTGTTCTAGGCTTGGAGCTTGAGCCAGTTCCATGCTTAATAGAGCAGCCCTTTGCGAAAGCATCCTTTGGCGTCCGCTGGTGTTGATCAGATAGGCGCTTGTTTCATTGTTATTGATTAGTAATGTCATAGTAAGGAAGCTGGCAACTGAGGTAATAGCAATAATAAAGAATGCCAGCAGATACTTTTTTCGAAGCTTTCCTCCTAGCAAACTATATTGTTTTTCTCCTGTCATGCCTACCCCTCCTTTCAACCAATTAATTATCTTGTTCGCTTAACACTGGGGTACATCCTGCAATTATCTCAGAAATAGGCTGATAAAGTCGATAATTGTCAGATGATGATTATATTATAAATTATGCAATGAGACAACAGTATGACATAAATCAAATATTTGATAAAAAAATAAAAGTACCATTAGAAAAAAGGTACTTTTATTAAGAACTGTCGCTTTATTCATTACTTATTTTTATTTTAAGAACTCCAGCTATCATAAGAATGGTGCCGATGCCGGTCATCCATAGTAGTGGTGTCATTAAGGAGGAGAGACCGATGCCCAGCGTCAAAATGTCCTTTAGAGCATGGGCTGCCCAGCTTTGGGGTGAAATGGCAGCAATTAATTTAATTACTCCATTGGCATTTTCAATAGGGAAGAATACACCTCCTAGCATAGTCCCTACCATCACTACTGCCATGGCTACCGCTTGAATTTGGCCTTGGGATTTTAAGATACTGGCTATAAAAAGCCCTAACCCAGTCATGGCAAAAATATAAATTGTCAGTACAATTAACACCTCAAAATATCCATGATCCCAAGGGGCTCCGAAAAGAAGCTTGCCAGAAAAAAGCAAAATTAATGCTTGGACCCAAGCCACTATAAACAGCTTAATAAAGAAACCGCCCATGATGGACCAATAAGATGAAGGGCTGGCTAAAATTCTTTGCCAGGTACCATTTTGTCTTTCTTCAATAATTGTGCCAGCTGAGGTTATGAGATTTAATGCTACAAACATTACTAACACCCCTAATGAAGCCATCTCATACACGCCAGCATCCTTTGGCAGAAAGCTCATGACCCAGGTCATTAGGATGGGAAGCCCTAGGGTAAATGTAACATACATGGGGTCTGCCAGCATTTGACGAAAACCTACTAAAACGATTGCAAAAGCTTTATTCATAATTAGCACCTCTCTTATTGATCTCGCAAAGCCCGACCAGTTAGCTTTAAGAATAAGCTTTCTAAATTAGGCTTATGGATTTTAATTTCTGAAACCTGCACCCCTTTGTTTACTAATGTTTCAAAGGCTAGGGGCAACACTTGCTCTGCATTGGCAGTGATTATGCGCAAATTTTTGTCTAAGGAAATAGCTTCTTTTACACCAGGCAGGTTACTAATAGAGCTTTGGGAAATGTCCGCTGATTGAGTAAGAGTAACCACTAGCTCTTGATATTGCTCTGCCTTACTTAATAGCTCAGGAATAGTACCAACAGCAATTATTTTGCCATGATCCATAATGGCCACCCGCTCACAGAGATATTCTACCTCCTCTACATAGTGGCTGGTATAAATAATAGTAGTTCCTTGGTCCTTTAGCCTTTTCACTGTCTCAAGAATATGACTGCGGGATTGGGGGTCTACTCCTACCGTGGGCTCATCCATTATTAAGAGCCTTGGCTTATGGACTAGACCAGCAGCAATATTTAGTCGCCGCTTCATTCCTCCGGAGTATTTTTTGATAGCTTCATCAGCTCGATCCTCTAAGCCTACCAGTGCTAAAGCATCTGCAACGGCTGCAGCCAGGTTCTCCTTTTTAATCCCGTTTAAAGTACCCCAAAAGTTGAGATTAGCTTTGGCGGAGAGCTGAGGGTAAAGAGCTGGCTCCTGAGGAACTATCCCAATTGACTCTTTAGCTTTAGGGCCATTTTTAATAGTATCCCAACCGTCTACGGTAATACTGCCACTAGAAGACTTTATGAGCCCGCATATCATAGATAAGGTGGTAGACTTGCCAGCACCGTTTGGTCCAAGGATGCCAAAGATTTCTCCTTCTCTAACAGATAGGCTCACTCCGTCAACAGCCGGACGGGAACCAAAGGATTTTTTAAGATTTGTTAGCTCTAGTATTGACACTAGAATCACCTCCACAAGTTCTAAAAGCTTTATTTACGTTAAGCTTAGCAGCTGCGGGGCAATAAAAAAACGGCCAAAGGGCCGATTTTATACTCCGTCTAAAGGCTGAATTCTTCCCTCAGTCCTTTAGCGGAAACTTTGCGATAATAGATGTACCGAGACCAACCTTACTGATTAGCTGTAGACTTCCACCTGCCTCATCTACCCGTTGGCCAATATTCTTTAACCCATTGCCTGGGGAAGCTTCCTTAACGTTAAAGCCCTTGCCATTATCACTGATAGCCAGCAGCAGTTCTTGGCCTTCTTTAGCTAGGCTTACTTTAACCTGTTGGGCTGCCGCGTGTTTTTCTATATTTGCCAGAGCCTCCTGGATAATGCGATAAATGGTCATTTCCAGCTCAGGAGGAATGGTTGCCGGCAGCTCTAATTTTAGCTCCACCGGTATTTCCTGTCTTTGAGAGAACAAATCCGAGGTAGTCTGAATTGCTTCCTCTAAGCCCCGCTCCGCTAACAGAGAAGGCTTTAGCTCCTCAATCATTGCTCTTAGTTCATCAAGAGTGGAGCTGGCGGTAGCCTCCATATGGTTTAAAATAGCTGCTACCCGTTGAGGGGGATCCTTGAGCTCGTTATGGAGGGAATGAACTGAAAAAACAATTCCATGTAGCCCTTGGGCAATTGAATCATGCAGCTCTCTCCCCATACGGTTGCGCTCTTCAGTAATAGCTAACCGTCGGGAGGCCACCTGCAACTGCTGGTTCTTTTCCGCTAGTTCCTCAAGAAATCTCATCCGCTCATTGAGGCTATCAACCTGAAAGCGGTAGATGCCGTATACTGCTCCCATGCCTAGTCCCAGTAAAATACTAATTACAACTTCTTTTTGTAGGATTGCTAGCTCAAAATAATCTAAAGTCAGCATGGCAATTAAGCTATTTACAGTAGCTGCTGCCAGAAAGGATGCTCCGTAAATAACTTTATTATTGGTATATCCTTTGACGGTCAGAAAGTTATTCACTAAGGCTGCGATGATAGCCCCTAAGCCGCATAGAGCAGCAGTAATAAAGGGAATAGAAGCTAAAAGGGAGTAGCTAAAAGGGAAGCCCCCAAAGAAAAAAATTAAGGAAAAAACAATACCAAAGCCAAAGCCAATGGGTACAGTTTTTAAAAGAATATAATACATATTAGCCCTCCTGCCGCGGAACATAGCTGCTAGCCAGCAGAGCCGCCTGAGTTCGAGTTTTAACGTTAAGCTTTTGGAGGATATTTGCCACATGGGTTTTTACAGTTTTCTCACTGACCACCAACTGCTGAGCTATTTCTTTGTTTCCCAAGCCCTGCCCTAAAAGCTCTAAGACATCTAGCTCCCGTTGGGTCAGAGCCTCTATTAGCTTATGGTTATTGCCGACATTATTAGTGTTATTAGAATTATTACCTTCACTAGTGGCATTGGCAGCTTTGGCTAAGGCCTGTGGAGTAATCCCTCGGCCTAAATAGGTACCACCATCAGCCACAGCTCTAATAGCAGTAGCCAGTTCCTCTGGGGGAGCATCCTTTAAGCAATAGCCTGCAGCCCCGGTAGCCAGAGCTTGATGGATACTATCCATATTGCCAAAGCTAGTCAAAATTAAGATCCGTAAGTTGGGGTTTTGCTTAAGCATCGCCTCGGCAGTAGAAATCCCATCCATTCCGTTCATTTTTAGGTCCATTAATATTACGTCTAAATCATAGGAAGCAATAGCGTTAATAGCCTCTTCGCCGCTAGCAGCCTCTCCTACTATTTCAAAGTCTGGGATACTACTTAAGAAAAACTTAACTCCTTGCCGAAAAAAAGGATGATCATCAACAATTAATATTTTTAACTTTGACTGATCCATAACACCGCACCCCACTGTCATTTTCAGATAAACTTTGTTATAGTAAGTATAGCATATCTATCATAGCTTATTAAAAATAAATAGTTTGAAAGCAAAAACTTGTTTCGTACCTGAAGGAGGCAAAATGGCAAATAAAATCAAACTACTGGTGGATGCCGATGGCTGTCCTGTCCCAGTAAAGCAAATAATTATTAATATGGCAAAAGAATATAAGCTGGAAGTGGTTATGATAAAAAATATCTGCCATGAGCTGCAGGACGATTACGCTAAAATTATCACTGTAGATCAGGGAAGAGATGCGGCTGATTTAGTCCTAATTAACAATACGAAGGCAGGGGATATTGTCATTACTCAGGATTACGGCGTAGCTGCCTTAGCTTTAGCTAAGAAAGCAATAGCTATCAATCAAAATGGCTGGCTCTATACTAATGAAAATATTGACGAGCTGCTGGCTAAGAGGCATGTCAATCAAGAAATGAGACGAAAGCATAATAAGTATACTAAGATTCCAAAGAGAAAAAATACTGATAACCATAAGTTTCAGCAGCTGCTGCAAGAGCTAATGACGCAGGTCCTTAATTAGTACTGGATAGATGCATGGAGGAAGATAAAAATGAATTTATTAACTATAGAGGGTATTACCAAAAGCTATGGAGAAAAAACACTACTAAACAAGATAGACCTTGGCATAAACGAAGGGGATCGGATTGGGTTAATAGGCATTAACGGCACCGGCAAAAGCACCCTTTTAAAAATAATTGCGGGACTGGAGCCCCCTAATGGAGGTAAGCTGATAAAGGCCAATACAGTAAGAATAGAATATCTCCCCCAAAACCCTGCTTTTGATCCACAAGCTACTGTATTAGAGCAGGTTTTTAAAGGCGAATCCAGCATCATGAAGCTTATCAGGACATATGAGGAAGCTATTATTAATGAGAGTACCCCCAATGAAAAAATATTGAAGCTGACAAATGAGATGGACTTATTAAATGCCTGGAGCGTAGAAAATGAGGCAAAATCAATTCTGACCAAGCTAGGGATTTCTAACTTTAAAGCGCCGGTAGGAAGTTTATCCGGCGGTCAGCAGAAGAGAATAGCCTTAGCTGCAGCCCTAGTTAATCCATCGGAATTGCTTATTCTTGATGAGCCTACTAATCATTTAGACAACGATACTATTGAATGGCTGGAGCAATATCTAAATAAACGAAAAGGTTCCTTGCTGATGATTACCCATGACAGATATTTTTTAGATAGGGTAGCAAATAGAATAATCGAGCTGGACCGAGGCTCCTTATATTCATATAAAGGGAACTACAGCCACTTTTTGGAAGCAAAGCTAGCGCGGCAGGAGATAGAAGCGGCAACTGAGGAAAAAAGGCAAAACCTCCTGAGAAATGAGCTGGCCTGGATCAGAAGAGGCGCCAGAGCAAGAACTACTAAGCAAAAAGCTCGAGTAGACCGCTTTAATAAATTAGTAGAGGAAAATAGCAGCAGAACAGAGGAAAAACTGGAGATCTCCGTGGGAGTTAGTCGACTAGGGAAAAAAGTGGTTGAGCTGGAGCAAGTGAGCAAATCTTTTGGCCAGTATAAAATAATAGATGGATTTAGCTATATAGTGCAAAGGGACGACAGAATAGGAATTGTAGGACCCAATGGTAGCGGCAAGTCAACGCTCTTAAATATAGTGGCTGGCAGGTTACAGCCAGACAAAGGCTTAGTGGATATAGGAGAAACAGTGCGGATAGGCCTGTACTCTCAAGATACTCAGCATATAGACGACAACCTCCGAGTTATCGAATATATTAAAGAGGGGGCCGAGTATCTGACTACAGCATCAGGGGATAAAATCAGCGCTTCCCAAATGCTAGAGAGATTTCTTTTTTCTCCAGAAATGCAGTGGACCTATGTCGGAAAGCTTTCGGGAGGAGAAAAGCGCCGATTATATTTACTTAGGATATTAATGGATGCACCAAATGTGCTGCTTTTAGATGAGCCCACCAATGACTTAGATGTAACAACCCTAGCTATTTTAGAGGACTACTTAGAAGGCTTTAAAGGAGCGGTGCTAGCTGTATCCCACGATCGCTACTTTCTGGATCGAATGGCAGATAAAATATTAGCTTTTGCCGGCCAGGGCCAAATAGTTAAATATACTGGCAACTACTCAGATTATAGAGAAAGCGTGAGCCCCAGTGAGGTAGAAAGTGCTTCCACAGCATTCAATAAGCAAGAAAAACCGAAGGTTGTTAATCCAAGCGCTGAAAAGCCAAAGGAACGACCATTAAAGTTCTCCTTTGCGGAGCAAAAAGAGTACGGCGAGATAGATCAGGTCATTGCCCAGTTGGAAGGTAAATTGGAGCAGCTTTCAGCCAGCATTAATGAAGCAGCCACAGATTACAATTTACTGCAGCAGCTATCCATAGAAAAGGAAGAGTTAGAGAAACAGCTAGAAGAGAAAATGGATCGCTGGGTTTATCTCAATGATTTGGCGGAAAAGATTGCTGCAGATAAGCATAGTTAATAGTATAGCTAACAGGCAAACTGGACAATGTTGCGGCCATTTTTTTTAGCTGAATATAGGGCATCATCAGCCTTTTTAATCATTGACCGTTTGTCGACCAGTTGGTCAGGCGTCTCCAGGCAGAAGCCAATACTTGAAGTAATTTTAATAGTGGTGTTGCCCACGGAAAATTTATAATTTTCTATGTTTTGTCGGATGCGCTCACAGATAACAGAAGCCTGTTCTTTAGTAACTTGTGGCAGTACCAAACCAAATTCCTCCCCGCCATAGCGGCCAATTATATCTCCTATTCTAGTAGATTCTACTAGAATTCTGGAGATTTCTTTAAGAACAATGTCTCCTGTCAAATGACCATAGCTGTCATTAATAGCTTTAAAGTGGTCTATGTCAATCATGGCAAAGGAAAGGCTGTTGCCTTTTCGAGCTCCTTTTGCCAGCTCCTTTTCAAACAACTCCATTAACAGACTATGGTTATAAAGGCCGGTTAGACTATCCCTAGTGGCTAGCTCCTTTAGCCTATCATGTTGCTCCTTATACCTCAGAGCAGACTTTACTCTTGCTACCACTTCAATTTCATCAAAAGGTATTTTTATATAATCAAAGGCCCCTAGCTCTAAAGCATGTTTAATATCAAAGCGATCTTTTTTGGCGGTTACCATGATAACAGGGATATCCTGCAGCTCAAAAGTTGCCTTTAATAGCTTACAAATAGTAAATCCATCTAATTCGGGCATCATAATATCCAGCAGAATTAGGTCGGGATTAACTACACGGGCTGTCTCCAACGCCTTCTGACTATTATTTGTGGAGAAAACCTCCAAACCTTCAGCCTTTAATATCTCTGTCAGTAACCGGGTATTTACCTTACTGTCATCTACCACTAGCACCTTAAGAGTCATTATTTCTCCTCCTTCATAACAATTAACACCATTTTTCACAAACTAGTCTAATAATAATAGATATTTCGACGGGTTTTTTGGAAAATCCTTGTATGCTTAAAAAATAAAGTAAGAAATATTAATTTATCATTTTTCATTTATTTACATCAGCTTTAATAAATCTAGTAGCATTTTAGCTCATTTGAGGGGAACTAGGCAATTTTGTTAGCTAACATTCTTTCATAATAGCCTAGCTGCAGCCACGAGGGTTAAAGCTATCTGAGGCAGTTAGACAGTTTTTGGAAAATGTTATATCCTTATTATTGGTTAAGCAATAATAAGGAGGTCGAAGAAAAATTAGTATTGATGAAGACAGTAGGGTAAAGTTAGAAAAGAAGAAGCAGGAAATTTTTCACAAGGTGGAGGAAGCAGGAATTGAGTTTATTAGGCTCCAATTTATTGATATTTTTGGGGTGTTAAAGAGTGTCAATGTAACTCCTGATGAGCTGGAGGATGCTCTCGATGGACACCTAATGTTTGATGGGTCATCAATTGATGGTTTTGCTCGGATTAATGAGTCAGACCAAGCACTGGTGCCAGACCCAGACACCTTTCAGATTATGCCTTGGCGACCAACAGAAAAAGGGGTAGCCCGGATGATCTGTGATGTCCATAATCCCGATGGTACACCATTTGAAGGCTGTCCCCGGGGGAACTTAAAGCGAGTTTTGCAGGAAGCCATTGACATGGGCTTTGAGCTAAATATGGGACCGGAAGGGGAGTTTTTCCTATTTCACACTGATGATAGGGGAACACCAACCTTAGATATTCATGACAAAGCAGGCTACTTTGATTTAGCTCCCATTGATAATGGAGAGGACGCTAGAAGAGATATTGTGTTGACTATGAAGCAGATGGGCTTTCGAATAGAGGCCTCCCATCATGAAGTTGCTCCAGGTCAGCATGAAATAGATTTTAAATACGATGAAGCGTTGCGGACCGCTGATAAATGGGTGACGTTTAGGGATGTGGTTAAGAATATAGCTAAGCAGCATAAATTGTATGCAACCTTTATGCCAAAGCCCTTTGCTGGGGAAAATGGCTCTGCTATGCACTGCAATCAATCCTTATTTAAAAACGGTGAAAATATATTCTACGATCCTGAGCGGGAATACAAGCTCAGTGAAGAAGCTCTCTATTACATGGGAGGGATCCTGCAGCATGCCAAAGGCATGACTGCCATTGTCAATCCAATTATCAACAGCTATAAGCGGTTGAGGCCAGGCTATGAAGCTCCTATCCATATTGCTTGGTCCAACTCTAACCGCAGTACCTTGATTAGAGTACCTAGCAGGCGAGGAAAAGCCACCCGAGTGGAGCTAAGAAGCCCTGATCCAGTGGCTAACCCTTACCTAGCCTTTGCGGTGATGCTGAAGGCCGGACTAGAGGGCATCAAAAATAGGATAACTCCACCACCTTCAGTAGAGGAAGATGTGTATAACCTAACGGCCAAACAACGAGCAGCCTTAGATTTAGAATACCTACCTAGGGATTTATATGCTGCCCTGAAGGAAATGGAAAGGGACTCTCTTGTTAAAGAGGCCATCGGCTCCCATTGCTATAATCGGTTCTTAGAGGGAAAATATAAGGAATGGAATGAGTATGCGGAGCAGGTGCACCAATGGGAGATAAATAACTATTTAGGTAAGTACTAAAGCTTTTCTTAAAAAATAGTTAAGAAGTTAATTAGATGTTTAAATATAATAAAGAGAGAAATACCCCCAAGAAAAGGTGGTGTTTTCTCTCTTCTTTGTGTCAACTGATTCGACTTAATATTATTCAGATTTATTTTTTATTTGTTAAAATGCTGCTGCCACCAGGAGTTAGCTTCTTGCGGTAGTCCTCTAGATAAGGCACCTCCTCCCGAGCCCAATGCAATGCTTCTTTATCGACTGCTCTAATCAAGATTTCCTCCTTTTTGTCAGAGGCTTCAGCAAGAATATCTCCTAGGGGGCTTACTAGCTTGCTCTTACCGCAGCTGTTATTTCCAATAGTGTTTACCCCCAAAACGTAGATGGTATTATCTAACGCTCGAGCTGGAAGCTGGATATCCCAGCGGTGGGAGGCTGCTACACTCCAGACAGAGGGACATACTATCATTTCTGCCCCTGCTAAGGCTAATATGCGACTAGTTTCAGGAAACTCCATTTCATAGCAGATTAGCACCCCTATTTTGCCTACCTGAGTGTCAAAGACGGGATAGTGTATTTCTCCTTTATCAAAGATGTGCTGTTCCCGGCCCCATAGTAAGCTTTTTCTAACTACCCCCATTAAGCTTCCGCTGGAGTCAATGATTGCGGCAGCAATAAATATTTTTCCCTCTTCGTTCTTTTCTACAAAAGGACAGACTATAGTACTATTAGATCTGGAAGCCTCTTCCTGCAAGGTAGTGATAGTTCTACCGTCTCTCGTCTCAGCTAGATTTACAAAAGCCTCTTGGGACAAATAATAGCCCGTAGTCCAGAGCTCGGGCAACACAATCAAATCAGCCTCATCAGCAGCCTGGCGAACAAATTTTACTCCTCGTTTGAGATTTGCTGCTACATCATTCATAATAGGGGTCATTTGAATAGCGGCAATGTGAAAAATAAATAAAACCTCCTCTCAGAAAAGCTTATAGTTATATGGTAACAAATAACGAAGTAAAGAGAAACCTATATTCATCTTTTTATCCGTTTGTTAGCCTAGATTAGATGTGGTAAAATGCTTAATATACTTATATTAATTATTGCTTATGATGCTACCACAGGGTAGCTAAGTTAATTGAAAGGGATGTTTATATGAATAAGACAGCAGTATTAGCTGAAAAACCTTCAGTAGGAAGGGACTTGGCACGGGTATTAAATTGCCAGAAGAAGGGCAATGGCTACTTTGAAGGGGACAAATATATTGTCACTTGGGCCCTCGGACATTTAGTGACCTTAGCAGACCCTGAGCTATATAACGAGCGATATAAGGAGTGGCGGATTGAGGACTTGCCTATGCTGCCAAAGGAATTAAAGCTTGTTGTCATAAAGCAGAGCGGCAAGCAATTTAAAATAGTGAAGGAGCAACTGGCTAGAAAAGATGTTGGCCAAATTGTAATAGCTACCGATGCTGGTCGGGAGGGCGAGTTGGTGGGCCGGTGGATCGTCGAAAAGGCTCAGCTTAAAAAACCAATTAAGCGGCTGTGGATTTCTTCTGTCACCGACAAAGCTATTAAAGAAGGCTTCAACAAGCTCAAGGACGGCAAGCAATATGAAACCCTCTATGCTTCTGCTGTTGCTAGAGCAGAGGCTGATTGGTTCGTCGGCATTAATGCCACTAGGGCCCTTACTACTAAATATAACGCTCAGCTATCCTGTGGACGGGTCCAAACCCCTACCCTAGCTATTATTGCCCAGCGGGAAGAGGAAATTAGGAGCTTTAAGCCAAAAGCCTACTATGGTATTACTGCCACTGCTGCCAATGGGCTGAAGCTAGTGTGGCAGGACCAGCAGACTAAAGATATTAAAACCTTTGACAAAGCTAAGCGAGATGTGATCTTTAAGGCTATCCAGCATCAGCCAGCGGAAATCATAGAGGTGACAAAGGCCGCCAAAAAAAGCTTTGCTCCCCAGCTCTATGATCTGACAGAGCTGCAGCGGGATGCCAATAAAATATATGGATTTTCTGCTAAGGAGACCCTGAGCATCATGCAGCGGCTCTACGAAAATCATAAGGTCCTTACTTACCCTAGAACTGATTCCAGGTTTATTTCTAGTGACATAGTAGAGACATTAGGGGATCGGATTAAAGCCTGTAGCCAGGGGCCTTTCGGGCCCCTAGGGACAAGACTCCTAAGAAGCCAAATTAAACCTACCAAAGCCTTTGTAGACGATAGCAAGGTATCAGATCATCACGCAATTATACCTACAGAGCAAAGGGTTTCATTAGGAGCTTTGAACCAAAATGAATTCAAGATATATGAGCTAGTGGTTAAGCGATTTTTAGCAGTACTATATCCTGCCTTTGAATATGAGCAAACAACTATCAAAGCTAAAATAGGCCAGGAGAATTTTATAGCTAAAGGGAAGATTGTCACCAAGCTCGGCTGGAAGGAAGTATACGGCAGCAGCTTGGCCCATGACGAGGAAGGGGAGGACCTCAAGGAGCAAACCCTCCCTAGCATTAGCCAAAGGGATATGCTGACTATTACCTCAACGATAGAGACAAAGGGTGAAACAAAGCCGCCGGCTCCTTTCAATGAAGCTACTCTGCTGTCAGCCATGGAGAACCCAGCCAAATATATGGCCGGAGAAGCTAAGGAGCTGGTGAAAACTATTGGCGATACAGGAGGCTTGGGGACAGTTGCCACTAGAGCTGATATTATTGAGAAGCTGTTTAACAGCTTCCTGATCGAGAAGAAGGGGAAGGATATCTTTATT